>JAADDN010000200.1 GCA_013153895.1 Thermoproteota archaeon
GAAGGGCGTGAGCGTATATGTCAGCTATGTTTAAAAGTTTTTGAAGAGTACATTAGTAGTTCATATAGTGAAGAATGATGAGCGAGGAGAAACGAAGACAGGAGATGGAAGTAGATACTAGACCTCCAATAGTTGTAGTAGTAGGACACGTAGATGTAGGAAAGACATTACTCCTAGACAAGATTAGGGGAACAGCAGTAGCGTTCAGAGAGCCAGGAATGATAACGCAGCATATAGGACTATCATTCATACCTTGGCCAGCAGTAGAGAAGTTCACTTCTAGACTATTAGAGAAGTTCAGGTTAAAGGGTAGAATATGGATTAAAGGATTCCTCATGGTTGATACTCCAGGACATGCAGCATTCTCTAACCTACGTAAGAGAGGTGGATCTGTCGCAGATATAGCAATCCTGGTGATAGACGTCATGAAGGGATTTGAAGAACAGACCTATGAGAGCCTTGCATTAATAAGATCGAGAGGAATACCTTTCGTTGTTGCTCTAAATAAGATAGATAGAATATATGGATGGAAGCCTAACCCAAATGCTCCATTCATAGAGACCATAGAGAAACAGGATGAGATGGTGCAGGCTAGACTGGAGGAGCTCATGGGTAGAGTCATAGATGAGTTCCTGAAGCTTGGTATAGAAGCTGATAGATATGATAGGATCACAGACTGGTCTAGACAGGTACCAATAGTTCCAACAAGCGCAATGACTGGTGAAGGAATACCAGATCTATTAGTAGTTCTTGCAGGACTTACACAGAGATTCACGAAAGATAAGCTGAGAGTAACTTCAGGACCTGGAAAAGGCGTCATACTTGAGGTGAAGGAGGAGAAGGGATGGGGAACAACTATAGACGTCGTGCTCTACGATGGAATAATCAGGAAGGGAGACCTGATAGTCACGATGGGATTACAGGGACCAATAGTGACTAAGGTAAAGATGCTTGTCATGCCTAAACCACTAGACGAGATGCGTGATCCAGAGGACAAGTACATGTTTGTCAACGAGGTCAAGGCTGCAGCTGGAGTGAAAATAATTGCTGAAGGACTAGAACAGGCAGTACCTGGAGCACCAGTATACGTAGTTCCAAGTGAGTCAGAGCTTGAGAAGTACGTGAAGATGGTTAAAGAGGAGGTTGAGGAGGTTAGAATAGAGACTGATAGAGAGGGTGTCATAGCTAAGGCAGACACGTTAGGTACCTTAGAAGCAATGGTATCATACTTGAAGAGTCAGGGAATACCTGTGAGAAAGGCTGACATAGGACCTGTAACTAGGAGAGATGTCATAGATGCTTCAATAGTTAGGAAGAGGAACCCACTGTATGGAGTAATACTTGCATTTAACGTAAAAGTTCCACATGATGTGGAGGTTGAGGCTCAGAATTATGATGTTAAGATATTTAGGAGCGAGATATTGTACAGATTAGTAGAGGAATTCCTAAACTGGTTCAATGAAGAGAAGAAGAGAATGCTTGAGAGAGAGCTTGACAAGCTGATAAGACCTGGAAAGATAAGGATCTTACCAGGATGCGTCTTCAGGAGAAGCGACCCAGCTATCGTTGGTGTTAGAGTTCTAGAGGGAGTAATAAAGCCAGGATATCCACTGGTAAGACCTGACGGTAAGATGATAGGTAGAATAATGCAGATACAGGATAAGGGTAAGAACATACCAATAGCTAGGAAGGGTATGGAGGTCGCAATATCTATAGAAGGTAAGGTCATAGTTGGAAGACACATAAAGGAGGGAGATGAACTATACGTGTACGTGCCAGAGGAACATGCAGTAAAGCTTCTCACAGAGTACAGACAGTACCTCTCAGATGACGAGGTAGAGCTACTTAAGGAGTTCCTGAAGCTTAGAAAGAAGTGGAAGGAGGTAGAAGCAAAGTGAGGTTCTTGAGAACCGATTTATTAGAAAGATCATAGCTATATCTAACATGAGTCTCTTCTGGGAGCGTGTAGAGAAGAGGAGGTACAAGATAAAAGATATTGATCAACTTAAGACTGTAGACGACGTATTTAACCAGTACACTCTAGAAGCACTATACGAGCTGATGAATAGAGGAGTCATAGGAGACATTCATGGACCTGTAGCACAGGGAAAAGAAGCAAAAGTCTTCTGGGGAGAGACACCTGATGGAGAAGACATAGCAATAAAGATATTTTACACACTTACAGCACAGTTCATAAGAGGTAGACAGAAATATATAGTATATGATCACAGGTTCGAGAACGTTAAGACAAGCAGCAAATTTAAACTAATGGAAGTATGGTGTAGAAAAGAGTTCAGAAACCTCAAGATAGCCTTCGACGCAGGAGTAAGAGTACCAAGACCAATAGCATTCTACAGGAACATACTAGTAATGGAGTTCATATCATATCAAGGACAGAGAGGAACACCAGCACCATTACTCAAAGAGTATCCACCAGACGATCCAGAACAAGCATACTACACAATACTGAAATATATTGAGAGAGGATTCATACTAGGAAAAATAATACACGCAGACTTAAGCGAGTACAATATAGTAAACACAGGAACAGAACTAGTCATAATAGATTGGGGATCAGCAGTAAAAGTATCAGGACCAGAAACATACGAGTTCCTACTAAGAGACATAAAGAACATAACAAGATACTTCCAAAAAGAACATGAGATAAACGTATTCGATCCAGAAAAAGTATTCAAAACAATACTAAAAAGAGCAGAAATATACAAGAAAGAAGAAAAAATAGAAGAAAAAGACGGATTCCTAGTAATAGGAGGAAAAACCCTCATAGAAGAACTAACACAAGAAGAACCAACAGAAGAATAAAAATCCAGGAACATTCACAACACGATTCTTCACGCGCCTTCTACAGGTCTTTGAAACGCGGGCACGCGTTACCAATCATTGGTAACGCGTCCGCTACACAAAAACAGGTCAAGACCTCGCACACATCCTGAATTTATTAGGAATTGAATGGTTTCTAAAACTTGAACGAGAATGTGAGCTAGGATATTATTTTCCTAATTTTTCCTTAGTCAGTAATATTTTTATGGTGGTTCTTCTTCGCTCTCCGGTTCTTCTTCTGTTTTTGTGTCTATGTCTGCTATTAGTTGTACTAGTGATAAGAATCTTGATCCTTTTCCTGTTATTGTGTTGTATTTACATTTTATTCTCTTGTTTGTTGGATGTTTGTCCTCGTATCTTTCTATTAGTCCTAGTTTCTCTGCTAACTTAATTATCTTATGTCCATGACCCCACGTTCTTATACTTCTTAATACTTCTCTAGTATATGGGTCTCTTCCATGTTTTTCTGAGAATTCTGCTATGAAGTTGAGTACTCTTGCTAGTGCTCTTATGTGAATTATTGTTAGTGCGAGATTTCTCATTGTTTTCTGGTAGGGTTTAGGGTTTTATATACTTTTTGCTTTTCTATTTCTGTTAGTTTCGTATACTTGTAAGTATCTTAGGAATATAGGATCTTGCTTATAAGCTTGAGCGTGTACATGCTCTTGATGAGGATAGTGTTGAGGAGAGGTAATGTTGAGATAATTTTGGAGGTTGGTGATCTAACAGAGTTCTCTGGTGACGCTATTGTGAATCCTGCTAACACTAGACTACTCATGGGTGGTGGTGTTGCAGGTGCGATAAAGAGGAAAGGTGGTGAAGAGATTGAACGTGAGGCTGTATCTAAAGCTCCATGTCCGATAGGTAAGGCTGTGACTACTAGTGCTGGAAAGCTCAAGTGTAAGTACGTTATTCATGCACCTACTGTTGAGGAGCCAGCATCACCTTCAAGTCCTGAGAAGGTCTATCTAGCAACCTCAGCAGCACTAGATGAAGCTAAGAGACTAGGTATAAGAAGCATAGCGTTTCCACTGATGGGTGCAGGTGTTGGTGGAGTATCTGTAGAAGACTCTATAAGATCCATGGCTAGAGCATTCTCAGAGAAAGGTGAGGGACTTGAGATCCATGTAATAGTTCTAGATAAAGGTACGCTAGATAGAGCAGTAACTGCATTAGAAAGAGAAGGCTGGACAAAAGTAGCATAGTATAA
This sequence comes from Thermoproteota archaeon, assembly GCA_013153895.1. GTDB lineage: Archaea > Thermoproteota > Thermoprotei > Thermoproteales > Thermocladiaceae > JAADER01. The sequence continues at coordinate 4,052 of JAADDN010000200.1, forward strand.
CAGTATCAAAACTTAATAACGAGACAAGGTCAAGGAAGAGATGTGGGCGAGACAGTAAGAATAAGATTACCAGGAGAAGGAGAGATGATAGCTAAGGTCCTCGAGCTTCTAGGAGATGATAGAGTACGAGTGATATGTCCTGACGGTAAGATCAGGATAGCTAGAATACCTGGAAAGTACAGGAGAAAGCTCTGGCTAAGAGTTGGAGATTACGTCATAATAGTTCCATGGG
>JAADDN010000122.1 GCA_013153895.1 Thermoproteota archaeon
TCTTATGCCACCACTCCTGTACTGTGTCTATGTACTTTGAGAATGCTTGTAACCAGTCGAATGCTGGGTAGTGTCTCTGTGCTGCTATTCTTGCTGATAGTGGCCAGAAGCATGATACGAATCTTATAGTGTTGCTTGTTACTGGCTCTGTGAAGTCTCCTCCTGGTGGTGATACTGATGCTGCTATCGTGACGGAGCCTATTCTGCCCTCCTTGCCTAGTAGGACACATCTTCCAGCTCTCTCATAGAACTCTGCTATTCTTGTTGGTAGGTATGCTGGATATCCCTCTTCTGAGGGCATCTCTCCTATTCTCAGTGCTACCTCTCTCATTGCTTCTGCCCATCTGCTTGTTGAGTCTGCTAGTAGTAGGACGTCGTATCCCATGTCTCTATAGTACTCTGATATTGTTATTCCCATGTATATTGATGCTTCTCTAGCAGCTACAGGCATGTTGGATGTGTTTACTATGATTGCTGTACGCTCCATTAGTGGTCTACCTGTGTCTGGGTCTGTCAGCTTCAGTAAGCTGTGTAATGCGTCTGCAGCCTCGTTTCCACGCTCACCACAGAGGACTGGGAAGCATATTCTAGCTGCTGAGTACTTCATTAAGCTCTGGATTGTGACCGTCTTTCCTGTTCCGAATGGTCCTGGAATGCATGCTGTTCCTCCTTTAGCTATTGGGAAGAGTGTGTCTAGTATTCTTATGTTTGTTAGGAATGGCTCTACTGGTGGTAACTTCTCTACGAATGGTCTTGGTCTTCTTACAGGCCACTTGTGCCACATCTTGACCTTTATGACTCCCTCCTTCGTCTCTATCTCTGCTATGACATCATCTATCGTGTAGTCTCCCTCTGGCGCAATGTACTTTACTTTTCCAGGCTTGTTCTCTGGTAGTGGTGGGTACATTATTCTGTGCTCTACTAGCTGAGTTTCCTGTACTGTTCCAAGTATGTCTCCTGGCTGTACCTCGTCTCCCTGCTTTACCTTTGGCACGAAGTGCCACTTCTTCTTGAAGTCTAGTGGTGGTGCCTTGTCGTATCCTATTCCTCTAGCTATGAATGGGCTTCCAGTAGTCTCATATATCAGCTTTAGTGGTCTCTGGACGCCGTCATATACTGTTCCTAGGATTCCTGGTCCAAGCCAGGCGCAGAGTGGCTCTCCTGATCCTCTAACTGGCTCTCCTGGCTTTATTCCTGTAGTATCCTCGTAAACCTGTATGAACGCTATGTCTCCCTGAATACGGACTACCTCTCCGAATAGTCCAAGTTCACCGACGAAGACGAGCTCATACATCTTGGCGCCTGGAAGCTCTGCTTTGACTACTGGTCCACTAATCCAGATTATCTTGCCTTTTGTTCCTTCTGCCATAATTAGGACACCCTTACTGCTATACCCTTTATCTTCTCCCTTAATAAGCTTAATCTTGTACTAAGCGTGAGGTCTAGAGCAACCTTACCGTCGACGGATGCTGCCTTTATACCGTAGAGCTCTTCTGGAACAGTCTCTATCATGACCTTTATCTTCAGTTCTGATGCTGCAGCCTCAACAATGTCCTTATCACTCTGACTACACTTCACGACAAGCTCGTCTGATCCTATGTAGTATCTTGCAGTGTTGAGACAAGCCTTTATGTACTCTCTATACTTGTCTGTTCCCTTAAGCTGCTTAACTCTCTCTATTACGGCATCTATGACCTTGTTAACGAAGTTCTCCATGAACTCTAACCTTCTCCTCTCAACATCCATCATCGTGTTGTATAGTCGGAACTCTCTCTCTAGTCTAATCTCCTTCTCAAGCTCATCTATAGCTGAAGCATGTTTATCTATGACCGACTTAGCAGCCTCATAGAGCTCGGTCTCTGCACGAAGTCTAAGGTTCTCTCTCCAAGAATTTATCTCCTCAGTAAGCTTAGATACTACTCCTTCTACTAGCTTACGTACAACTTCAGAAGCCTGAGACATGTACCTCCATACTAGCTCGTTAATTCATTTTAAATATATTACCTAACCTAGAATAAGCATGAAGAGGAAACTAGTAACCATAGATGAAGAACAGTTAAACAATGTAGCTAGAGAACTACAGAAGATAAAGATAGAGCCAGACCCATTCACAGACCCAAGATACTACCCTCCTCCACAGGACGAATATGAGCATGTAGTATCATACTTCTTCACCATGGTCGCAATAGATCATAGAACAAGTATATTCAAAGAATATAAAGCAAAAATAGGAGAAGAAGAATATAAAGGAGCAGACCTACTATGGAGATTAGGAAAAGAGATGTATGATAGAGATCCAGAATTCTTTCTACCACATAACCTAGCTAAGATAACTCTAGACACAGTACGAAAATGGTTAACAGTAGACGAAGTAGAGATATGGGATCCAGGAACAAGAACACTACTACTACAGGACTTAGGGAAAAAGACAGTAATATACTATGATTCAAAATTCACGAACATACTTAAAAAATCTGAAGGAAAGATAAGAGGAGAAAATAGTATAACAAGTCTATTAAAAATATTTAGAGCATACGAGGACCCAGTAGAGAAGAAGACATTCCTCTTAATAAAATTCTTAACAAGGAGAAAACTAATAGAAATAAAAGATCCAGAAAACATTGAACTACCAATAGATAATCACCTGACAAGAATAGCAATAAGATTAGGAATAGTAAGACTGAGCAGAGAAATAGAAGAAGCAATAGAAAGAGAGATAGAGGTAGATCAGGAGACAGATATAGAGATTAGACTAGTAATAAGAGAAGCATGGAAAAAACTAGCAAAGAAAGCAGAAATAGAACCAACAACACTAGACGACTACTTATGGAATCACGGAAGAAAAATATGTACACAAGAAAACCCAAAATGCAACCAATGCCCACTAAAAAACACATGCAAAGCAAACCAAACAAGAAAATACCTAAAAGAACATAAACACCAACTAACCTGGTACTACTAAACCACGAGCAAACAAGAACCTCTCCAACTTAAACCTCCTATCAACATGAAACAAAAAACCAACAACACGCCTAAGAAACCTCAAAGACCTACCACTAAGCCTAAGATAAACCTTACAACTACGTGAATCATATCTACCAAGATCATAGTAACCTTTTTGTTCACCTATGCTTAATATTTTCTTAACAGCATCTCCTTTAAGGTTTCTACCACAGGATATTCCTACGTCTATTGCATACCTATGCTTAACCTTTATGAAACCATCACCATCAAACATACCTGCAAAGAACCTTACCCAATCCCTGAACTTAAGCTGGTTTAAGTATTGTGGATTCTTAATTATGTACTGTCTATACTTACTTAACAACCTTCTTATAGTTCTATCTCGTGGATATATTAGAAACTCTATTGCAATAGTGTTAGTTGAAGCCTCTATATAGAACGTCTTAAGCTTAACTAATACTTCACCAAACGTTTTCAGTAGAGTCTCAAATTGATACTCGTTACTAGCACAAAACTGAGCACCATCTGATCCATCAGCTAACATTAGACCCAGCTGCTGCCAGAAGCTCTGATTCTTAACTGGATAGCTGATTATCATGTAAGGAACACTCATTCTAAGATCTAGCATTATTCTATTCCTAAGATCAATTAACTCATGTTCAGAAATTCTTGACCTAACATTTTCAATAATCTTGATAAGATTACTCTTTGAACAGGGTCTCAAGCGATCTTTAAGTATACAATTAATAACATGATCATAACCTCTCATTAATCTACTGATACCACAATACCTAGAATTTACTAGTCCTATAATACTAATAAAAGAATCGTCTAATGAATATTTTCTCAATATCTTATGAAGCTCTAACTCAACATAAGCATAAAGCTCCCAGAATAGTGACCTAACATCAATACTATCTAAAGAAATTTTCAAATATTTTCTAACACTTCTCAAACGAACACTCATATAGATTAGATTACGAGATCTAATATTAAAGTCTGTAGTAGACTAAGCCTTCTATAGAGGACACCGAAACTAACCTAGGTCAACATGTACTTAGATAGTGAGAATCCCGTACTAAGGCTCCACCTTGTTCAAGAATAGGCAAAAATAAGGACCGTGGCCGGGGCCGGGATTTGAACCCGGGTCCACGGGCTCCTTGCCCCCGGCCCCGATGGGGCCTGGTACAGGCCCGCATGCTTTCCAGGCT
>JAADDN010000037.1 GCA_013153895.1 Thermoproteota archaeon
AATGGACGTAGATTATCCATACCCCATAAAGGGGAAGATAGGTATGACAGCAACATTATCATACGACTGGCTTAAGTCACTCATAGTAGGCTCCTACGCGCCGAGGAACCTAAAGCTCAAGCTGACAAGCAGGACAATATGTTTCATAGATGTTAGGACTGGTTACAAGAACGTTAAGTTCTATAGATCCTTCAGCTGGACGGACATAGACACGTACAAGGTCTTCATGGATAGGTCAAACATCAGGAGATGGGCTGAATATTACCCACGTCTAGGACATCTAATATATTTCGAGGCTAGGAAAGACTTCCTACGAGAAGAAGCTGAGCATGGACTGAGAATGGGTGCACACGTCTTCGCCAACCAGATCTGTGAGATACATGACATAGTGAAGAGAGGTTGCAATGCATTGATAGTGTATGGAACTAGGAACCAGATGCTCACGGTGGCAGACGCAATATATCGATCAGTAGGCAGGTGGATAGGAGCGTACTACTACATGAGGTGGAGCAAGCCTAAGGTAGATCTAGACCAAGGTTATGCAAATGTTGAGGTAGAAGTAGAGGGACATACCTACAATGTGACGCTCATATATGCGAGAGGAAGATGGGGACGTGGAGTAGACCTAGAGAACTATGATGTCATGATGATTGCTAGCCCAGCACTGAAGATACCTGACACCGTGCTTAGAGCAGTAGGAAAGAACCCATACATGTACCCTACAACTTACATAGAAGCATCAATAGCCACAGTACAGTCATGTTTTAGAATAATAAGGAGAAGATTCTACCCAACACCAAAATACGTTTTCATAGACACATCACTTCTCAGCTCCCTCGTCTATGATCACTATCCTAGCTGGTTTAAGCGACTTATCCACCTGTCCGATAAGACGAGGATCGTTAAGAACATTGAGCTTGCGAACCAGATCCTGTAAGTCCTGTTGGAACATTGGTACAGTAACCAAGTTGCCATATAGGTCAACACCCTTAACATGGTCAGGAGCGATCTGTAGTATCTGTTTGAGCAGGTATATTCTCCCATCTGCACCACGAACCTTAATGTACTGACTCAGCTCGTTATCCACGATCACGTTAGCGTCCTCAGGCGCCCAATAATCAGCACCAGCAGGAACAATCACGCTCATACTACTCTCCTTGATGTAGGAATAGAAAAAGGTTCCCTAGATAGGTCACATAGATAATCTAGCTAGTATATACTTCATAGCCCTATCAAGATCCTTAACGAACCTAACATTCCTATACGTTGCCTCTCCCCTAACATTAGCCTCATCTATCAGTACTCTAAGCTCCCTGCTACAGCATAATATGTCTATGATGCTTGCATAATCATGTAGGACATACGTGTAGAAGTGTATGCCAACTACATCACCAGTCTCATCTAGGTCTAGCTCCGATCTCCTCTTTCCTATGCGCAAGATATTGCTGAGGCTTGCACGTTTTGAATATGCTTCTACTGGGCTCTCTCTGATTGTTATAATAATCATCTCTGTGTTACCTAGCTTAACTACGTCATCAATAAGCAAGCTACATGACGTGTCTAAGAGGACATAGTGAATATCTTCTCTATCCAAAACGTAGAGCAGGTTACTAACGTTCCTAAGATAGTCACCGTAGAGTGCCCTAGCGTCCAGTCCAGCTGATGTAACTATTGAACATATTAGTGAGCCAGTGCCAGCAATAGACTCTACACGACTCCTAAACTCTGCACTATCCATACCATCCTCATAAGCGTAGAGTATTCTCCTACAGCTAGATGGAGTGAACGGGTGTAATAGTACAGCAGTTGGTCTACTAGGCTTAACATTATGTAAATGCTGTAGCAGTGACCTACCTAACTTAACTAGGATAGGAATATCACCTCCAGCTATCGTCAACATGTCTCGATGACTCGTAGAGAAATATTAAAACTGTCCTCTCAACATTATGAACCTTCTCTACCAACGTTAAGTATCATCCTCTTAAGATCATCTGGACTTACTAGTCCAAGCTTCATAGCTATCGCTAAGACAAGCATTGCCTCTGTAATGAATGGTAGAGCCTCCTTAACGATGGGCCAATACGCCTCTACTAGATGCATTACCTGTGTAGTACGGTAACGACTAGCCAACATGTCTAGATATGTTTGAGCCTTCTCTCTGCCAACCATAGCTTCAAGATAGGCATATAAGTTATATATCATGGCTAGATCAAAAAGAAGATCCTTACCTATAGACAACATTGAGAATAGTAGCCTAGACCAATTTTAAATGTTGTTACCTACGTAGCACATGTGCTAGATATATTGCCAAGCCAATGAATATTACCGTAGCAAAGAACAGTGCAAGCCACCCCAACTTCTCCTGTATAGTATTACTTATTGGTTGTGGTATACTAGTAAAATAGTAGTAGCCTGCCTCAACAACAATTATCTTAGGGCCACACACCATGTCAGAGTACTTAATGCTCTTTCCAGCATATGCTACACATGTGCCCGGCTCAACAACGATCTCAGCATACTTACCATCACCACTGAACACTCCCTCCTCAATACTGACACTTACCTGACCAATCTGACTTCCCGGGCTAACTAGAACCCTACTGTTCGGTGGTACGTAATGTTTCTCTCCTCTAGCAAATGCATATAGGTTAGATACTATTCCAGCTACATGGTGAGTATAGTAGTATTCCCATGAGAAGATCCAGAATATTAATGCTAGTGCACCAGCAAGAAAAGCGAAGACTAGGACACCTATCAGAAACTTAAACATGTGTGAAATATTTCAACTAGGCTTAAACAGGTTTTCTAAGCACGGACAAGCGCTTCCTAACGAGCCTCTCCAGCTCCTCACTCATCTCCATATTGAAGCGAGATAGTAGACTAATAAGAAAGTCCTTACCATACTCATCCAACGCCAACGCAAGACTGTTCAACCATAAGTCGACAAATGCTGAGTTGACCACACATGCAACATCGTTAGGAGCCTGCAAGTATAGGAAAGGCGTGACCTCTAGGTCACGAGGATCAACATGACATAGATAGAAGGATGAGCATTTTTCCTCAATGTTAACAGATGGAATAAAAATATTGTCATCACTCCTACGCAACTGATAGTCCTCTACTATGCCTACCACGACCTTAGCAACAGTACCAGCAAAAGGTAGACGCTCACCTTCCCCCGACCTAGAGACCTCCTCTAGATAAGGAATGAGCTCGCCGACTGGTACAGTCCTTGGATTGAAGTCTCCTAGAGTAAACATTGCTAGGCTAGTACCCTCATAACTGTAACATATTATTTTTAGGTCACCAATATTAGCATCCTCATACTTTGCCTTGTCCCCCGAGAAGAAGCGGTAGACCGCGGTCACCCCCCTAGCCAAGAGGTCAAGCATCTTGCCATGTTTCTCAACTATGTTTTGAATAGATGCTAGAAACTCTATCTCAGGTGGAAACATCATGATTTTAAGCCACGTATCTAAATAATAAAAATCTTGTCTCTAAACCATGTAGGACTAGACTACTGGCCCACCTAGCTGACCTGACGCTCTCTGCAGTATGTAGTAGAACTTTGTTAAGTCTAGGAATATGCCTAACGCATATGCAATCATTGCTAGAGCAGGGTTAAGACCGAGCGGGGCTATGACGCTTGCCACTAATCCACCTAGCAGTCCAGCGCACGAGAACATTGTTGATAGGAGTATGGATATTGTCGTTAATGCAACTACCTGAGGCATTATTCCCTGTGGCAACGTACCATACTGCGAGACCTTGCTCCACAGTTCAGAGAAGAAGTATGATATAGATGGCGGATTACCAAATATTGGTGGCGGTGGAAAACCATTAGCTATGAATGCTAGGCTAAGTATGAATGCTACTATGGAGTAAAGTATTGAGAATGCTAGTACAGCCTTCCCAATACTTGCTAGACTTACCACATATTTTTATCTTAGCTCACGGCTCTTTACTTCTACGCCAACGATCTGTTCTAAATCCTTTACAATACGCTCAATAACGTCTTTACTTAGCTTACTAGGGTTCCAACGTATCTCGACGCTACCCGGCATGTAGCTTATTGTTAGTAGTCTAGAACCGTCTTGTCCATATAATGTAGCTGTTACATCTAGGAAACAGTTTATCGATAATTTAGAAGGTACAACATTCACGTTATATAG
>JAADDN010000116.1 GCA_013153895.1 Thermoproteota archaeon
ATAATACTCTTCCAGACTTGTATCATTGACTCAAGTATTCTACAGAACTCGTCCGATAAGCATAACATGTTTCCAACTTTCTTCAACATCTTTACTTGTAGAAGCTTCTTGATTACGTATTCTACATCACTATCTCTTCTGTACAATATTTTACATATATGATCAATATCGTATTGAACACAACCTCCCTCTCTTACTAGAAGCTCAATAAACATTAAAGCTGGATCTACAAATCTGGAAGGTGATCTATAGAATACTCTCCTTAAGAGTTCTCTAAGATCCTTAACAGGGCTTACTCTTACTGTCTCTCTCTCCTTAACCACTGTATAAGTCTACCATTAAACAATATTAAACTGTCCTCTCCAACCTTCAATTCTATATGAAGCCTCTTGACGTAAGCTACAGAAACGAGACAACATATTAATGCATCTACACCATGTTTATCAAGTTTAGAAATGTTTAGAATATTACTTCTCACAATGTTCAAAATATCTCTTCTATCTACCTCAGCTAGCTTGAGACAGGATGATGGATGTGTCTCTATGACTTTTATTCCCATCTTCTCAAGAACATCTTTGATACATATTCCACATATTGTTAATCTTCTCATAGGTCCTAGCAGAGGAGGTATTAATCTTAAACCAAGTTTCCTACAATACTTCTCTAGATCTCTCTCAATACCTTTTCTAGGGAGGGATAATGGTGCATCTATAGCGACAACCTTCACTTGATCTTTAAGAGCTGTAAGTAGAGAGAGTACTTCTACTGGAGTTATAGTCAGTATAATGTACCTATCGGTATCCTCGGAGTAAAAGCACACTCCAGTACTTCTCCTCCTCGGATGACCTAGGTCGATCCCTACGACAAGTTCTCTACTATTATTCAGGTAGCGTAACGTTCTTAATATATAGATGCAGCTCATATAGCTAGTGATGACCCGGTTGTACCACTGAGAGCTGATGAATTATTCCCGCTCTGATATACCCTCAATATGTTATATAAGGTATCTCTCTCAGCAGGTATCATTCCTATACTACTAATTAACTCTACAAACTCCTCACGTGTAATATACTCCTTCTCGAACGCTCCTGCAGCATGAGATATATTTTCCTCCATTAACGTACCCCCTAGATCATTAGCTCCACAAGTTAGGAGGTACTGTGCAAGTTTTCTACCTAACTTGACCCAGGATACCTGCACGTTAGTTACATATGGGTAGAGATATATTCGTGAGGCTATACACATCTTTACATCATATAGAGATGATGATCCAGGTCTACAGTATCTTAACTTTCTAAGTCTCGTATTATGATGAACAAATGGTAGAAGTACTATCTCAGTGAATCCATGTGTCTCTTTCTGAATATCTCTAATTATCTTTAAATGTTGTACAATATGTTCAACATTTTCAACATGTCCATACATTATTGTGCATGTAGATCTTATACCTAAGCTATGTGCAGTAGTTATCACATGTATCCACTCTCTAACACTGATCTTTCTAGGACATATTATTTTCCTAATATCATCGTTAAGTATCTCTGCAGCTGTTCCTGGGATAGTATCAAGACCATTCTCTTTCAATATCTTAAGTAGATCTCTAACCTTAAGATTCTCCCTCTCTGCTAAACTGTGAACTTCTTGTGGAGAGAATGCATGTATGTGAAGCCTATTATCTACCTTCTTCACTATTTTCAGCAAGCTTATGTAATAGTCTAGTCTGAGCGTTGGATTTACTCCTCCCTGTAGACATATTTCAACTGCTCCTCTAGACCATGCTTCTCTAACTCTTCTCTCAACCTCGCTTAGTGGCATCACGTATCCTGAGGGATGTCCTGGAGGTACAGAGAAGTTACAGAATAAGCATCCTATTACGCATATGTTTGTGAAATTTATATTTCTATTACATATGAATGTGACGTATCTTCCAGATGTCTTAAGTTTCAGGTATAGTGCACAGAGTCTCAGGACCTCGAGATCTATAGGATCATCACATTTAAGTATGAACTCACAATCTTTCTCATCTATCTCCTTATCTGATAGAACTTTCTCAGCTATTTCAAATGCTTCTGAGCTAGAGATCTTACATAGCTTCTCTATGCTTCTAACAATCTTATCTATGTATATCATCTCCTTGCTTCCTCTATATCCTGTATAAGCTGTTTAAGTACTTGATAAAGCTTCAACTTCTCTACTCCTGTACGTGTGACTTGTGGAAGCTCGTTTATTGCTTCAGGAAGTAGTGCTGCAAGCTCTCTAAGATCTCTCTCATCTAGCTCATCTATGCTTTTTGAGAGTATCTTCAAGACCTTATCTACTGCTGACTCTCTATCTCTCGATATAGTCTCTCCCACGTAAAATTATCTCAGGAGGCCCCTTATATATCATTTAGGTATATTAGTAATGTCGACTTCATGATTAGAGAGTTAGTTGACGTATATGTGAACTCTGGGATCGTTAGAGTGGAGATCGAGAATGATACGGTACGCACGACCATTCCATTATTAGCTGAGAGAGCTATAAGAGAGGGAGCTAAGCTAGGTGAAGCATCTAAGATAGGTCCTGAAAAGCTTGTTGAGCTCTGCTGGGTGGAGAGGAGGTATAGTGACATACGTCAGATTCCTAGAGACATATATGTGAGAGCTAGGTTATTAATGATTGAGGCTCAGAGAAAAGATGAGGTAAAGCTTGTAAGAGATGTTCAACATAACTTGAGAGAGCTTGTTCAGCTTCGTCTAAAGAAGATACTTAACGTGATAGCTGTAAATCCTGATCTTGCAGTTAGCAGAGAGTTTCTAGACAAGTTGACTGTCGAGGAGGAGGTTCTTGTAAGACAGATAGTCTCAATAATAAAGGACTGGATAATGTATGTCCTTGGACTATAGGTGACATATTATGAGAGAGGTATCTGAACCTGAGCTTGAGTTTAAGATAGATATTGACCAGGTAATAGAGAAGTTTAAGAACTTTTTCACAAGTAATGACAAGTACATAGATGAGATAAATACGATAATAATACAGAGGAGAAAGTCAATCTGCATAGATTTTCCAGACCTCATACTATATGATAAGGAGCTTGCAGACATGTTGGTAGAGCATCCAAAAGAGATAATATATGCTGCAAGTGAGGCTCTTCGTCAGATAATTCTAGAGAAAGATCCTGAGTTTGCTAGATCAGTAAAGACGTTTCATGCTAGATTCAGGAAGCTTGCTGAGTCAATACCTCTGAGAAAGTTGAGAAGCTGCTATATTGGTAAGCTCATAATGATTGAGGGCATTGTTACACGTGAGACTCCTCCAAGACACTTCCTGAAGAAGATGGTGTTCAAATGTGATAACTGTGGATTTGAGGTTGATGTTCCACAGTACTATGCTGTTCCAACACAGCCTCCGAGAAAATGTATAAGATGTGGAGGAGTACTTAAACTAGTACAGGAGAAGTGTGAGTATGTTGATTGGCAGAAGATAATTGTACAAGAAAAACCTGAAGAACTACCTCCAGGACAGTTACCTAGAAGCGTGGAGGTCATACTCACTGACGATCTAGTGGACGTGGTCAAGCCTGGAGATAGAGTATATGTTGTAGGTGTCTTAGACATAAATGCGTTTGAGCTAAAGAGAACTAAGCCACCAGTTCTCTCAAGCTATATAGAGGCTAACTACGTTGAAGCTCAGCAGAAGGAGTTTGCTGAAGTTGAGATAACTCCTGAAGATCAGAGGATAATAGAGGAGCTTGCTAGAGATCCTAGAATAAGAGAGAGGATAATTAAGTCTATAGCACCATCAATATATGGTCTAGAGGATGTTAAGGAAGCTATAGCGTGTCTATTATTTGGAGGAGTATCAAAAGTATACCCAGATGGCGTTAGAGTGAGAGGAGACCTACACGTCCTCTTGATAGGTGATCCAGGTACAGGTAAGAGCCAGCTACTACGCTTCGTAGCTAGGATAGCACCACGCGCAGTCTACACGACAGGAAAAGGATCGAGCGCTGCTGGATTAACTGCAGCAGTGGTGAAAGATAAGCTTACTGGAGAGTTCTATCTTGAGGCTGGTGCTCTAGTTCTAGCAGACATGGGAGTATGTATAATAGATGAGATAGATAAGATGGATGCTAAGGATAGAGTAGCAATGCATGAAGCATTAGAACAACAGACAA
>JAADDN010000028.1 GCA_013153895.1 Thermoproteota archaeon
TATCTACATCTATATCCCTCTCACTAATCTCGAGATCTTCTTCATCTTCTGACGAGTACTCCTCATACTCTTCTTCACTCTCCTTATCCTTAGACTCTTCCTGTTCCTTCTCTAGCTCTGACTCTACGTCACGTATCTCGAGACTCTGCTTATTCTCAATTTCTCTTTCCTTCTCCTTAATCTCGATCCTCTCAGCTTCCTGTTCTTCCTCTACCCCTCTAGACTGTGTTTGATATCTAGGCTCCCTAGACTCCGGTGCTATTGATCTCAGCACTGTTACAACATCACGAAACACCTCGTTTACCGGGAGTGGTTGCAGGATATCCCTCTTAGGTATACCTAGCTTGAGCATACTGTGATTATGTGCTTTTTAAAGGAGAGGACCTATGTGGGCAAGGTTATAGGACTCATAGTCACGATAACATGCATAATCATACTATTAGCATTAGCCCACTACATATTAACAATGAAACCTGTAAAGATGGTATTAGTACAGATCTACAATAACATTGATAATACCAGGTTAAGAATGATACTAAAAACATTGTATATGATTATTCTAAGAATAACAGAACCACTTTATGTAGTCATTAAGGCAGTAGTAGATTACTTGAAAAATCTAATATAGATGTAGCGTAATGCTGCTAGCAGTAGTTTACTAAAGGTCAATACCCTAGTACGCTGCTTAACGTAGCTTAACGCTCCTACACTTCCTGCCAGGACCATCATGCTTGTATATAGGTCTTTAATTACCATTAGAGATAGAAAGCCAATACCTGCCAACAACATGAATTCTAACAAACTCCACTCACCGAACAAGTTAAGTACAGGAGCTTCCAGACTAGAGAACTGCCTTATCACCGGGATACGCTTCATGTAAGTTAACTGCTTTTTAAGCTGGTCTATAGTATTGGCATTAATTCTATGCCTAAGGCTCTAATTACTGCATAAATTGCTGGGTTAATCTGTTCCAAATATTCTCTAGGTGCTGCAATGATCTTATGTACATTACTTATACCGAGGTCTAGCTTTAGTAAGGCCTCATAGGTTAGGACTTGCCCGATAGCATGTTCATCAATCTTGCAATTCTTTACCTCGATTACTGTGACTTTTTTACCGTTAAGGTTCATTTTGAGTAGAGATTCTGCATAAATTACCTGGACATGTATATTGGGAAAACGTGTTCGGTATAGTCTGTCAAGTTTAAATATCTGTTCTCTACCACGTGCGCATGGGTATATACCTGGTTTAAGGCTATCCGGTTCCTGTATTGCTACTAGGTCTGCACGTAGAGGATATGCAGCTAAGCTTATCTCCATAAGTGCATAACGATATGTAGGGTCGCTAACGCTGATCTTTTCAGCCAGTGACTTAATGTACCTAAGTCCTAGTGGTACTTCTACCAGGACAGCAATATTACTGCTCCCACTAAGCAAGTTCTCTATTACTCTAAGCACTAAATCATCGTGAGTTGGTTTTAATGACTCTATTTTTCCTTGAAGTACTCGCTCAACTTGGTGAATAATGTTCTCAAGATATTGAGGATTTTCTAATACAAGTCTAAGAAAAGCAATGTTATAATTAACCCAGCTTAGTTCAGTCTCCTGTTTCACTTTATCGGCAACCTGCTTCCAGAGCTCAAAATCTCTAATCCAAGCTTCATGATACCACACAACTTGACCATCTCTAACAAGTGCAATAACCCCATGAATATGTATGACACCTCTCCTAGACTTCAATGCTTGTGAAACAGTTAAATCATGTATCTTATTGAGAAGTCTACTCCTTTTCTTAAAATGCTCCTCATAAATAAATTCTTCCTGTCCCGACTTTATTGGATAAAGCTCATAATCAATACCTACTCTCTTCTTTATCTGTTCAAGCAGTTTAAGAATGAGCTCATGTTCCCTATGAAAAAAGTTGATCATATCCTCAACATAGTAATATCTAAGCTTATACCTGCTAAAGACGGACACTGATAATACAGTACTTACCATCTTTTTAAACATGCTTCACATATAGAGATGCCTACGCTTGAGCTCCTACCTACATCACACGATATCGACCTTATACCCATCTTAAGACAAGCTTCAAGACTAATTATCCATGTTCGTAATGATTCTGGACATATTAGGGTCATTTTAGATACCGATAGTCCAGTAATACTACCAGGAAAAGTAGTTGACATTATACCTCAATTACCTAGATTTGGCATCTTCGCTCGATTACGTAGAAAGTTTCATCATTATGTTAATGATTTATCACCTTTAGCAACATTATGGCAGGTAGTTAGAGAGGTTCCTGGACTTGTAGTTGAGGTCGGGTTTGAACTTGACAAAAGAGCACATAAGTTAGTTGAGAAGGAGTTTGAACGTAGGTACAGGAAGCGTGTTGGTGAGGCTAAGAGATTACCGCTCGAGTTAGTATACTCGAGGATCCAGGAAGCATACCCGGTCTTCCGTAAAATCAATGAGAACATATACTCATTCTATATCGTTGTCGCACATGATGATCTTAACACCTTAAGACAGGTCCGTAAGAGGCTTAGGACCATCACCATCGTGAAGTGGTCCAGTATCAAGAGGCTGAAAGGCAGACCAAGGTTTAGACATGTCAAACTAATTCAATTACTCAAGCCCGTACGTAATCTAGTTGCAATATCTGAAGTAGGATCCTTCCTCAGAATACCTGGTTTCTCTCTAGATCTAGCACCTAAATTGCAAGGTGTAACCATTGGTAGGACCGCTACTGGGCAAGATGTTGCACTGCCCTGGGAGTACATTCAGAGACATAGCTATGTGATTGGTTCGACCGGCTCTGGAAAATCCACATTCTTGAAATTGCTTGTAGCTAGATTACGAGAATTTGAGTATGCACCTGGGAAAAGACCTATCATAGTTGTCCTTGATCCACATGGTGACCTTGCTGAGGAATTGAGTGGAATTGCAGATTACTACTTTGTTGCTTCTAGAAGACAATTGAGACCTGGACTCTACGTTAACTATAGTGTTAACCCATTAGCCCTACCTTCTGGTCTAGACCGAGAAGCTGCAATCTACTTAGCAGTTAACTATGTTGTTGAGATATTTGCAAAGATGTTACGTTTACAATCAACAGCTGTAAATGTTAGATACATTCTACAAACAATATTACAAGCACTCTATCGCAAATATGATAATGTCACATTTAAGATGCTTTATGAAGCAATACAGGGACTACTCACAAAACAGTTAGCACCTCAATTATTCTCTGATGATCCTAATTTCCGTAGAGAGATCGAGGCATTACGTAGGGTACGTGAGCAATCGTTTATATCAGCACTAACCAGACTGCAACTATATGCAAATGATCCCGTACTAATACAGCTCACTGGCACTAACACACTAGACTGGTCCAGGATAAGACCTGGATCTGTTATTGTATTCAAATTACCGAAAGGCGAGTTAGGAGAACAAACGACATTTCTAGCAATGAGCGCTATCGTATTATCAATTTACTATTATTCGCTACAACGTGCATACATGGGACAGGAAAGAATACCATTCGTTGTGCTGATAGACGAGTTTCAGAACGTGGCTGACCTCGAGTTCATACAGACAATATTGAGTGAATCACGTAAATATGGTGTTCACCTGGTATTAGCACATCAGTATTTGAAACAGCTAGACCAGGAACTAATAGATGCTGTGCTAGGGAACACAGCTGTTAAGATCATCTTTAAACTATCGAGTGATGATGCTCATAAATTTGCAAAAATCCTAAACCTTGAACCAAGCATATTTACACAGTTAGACATAGGTGAGGCAATTATCCAACTTGGCAAATATCCACCATTTAGGTGCAAGATAGATTATGTTGAGATTAAAGCCAGGAAAGAACCAACACCTGGATTCGAGCCAATTGAAGCCAGACAACAAGAAGGACCAACACTACACCCTGTATTGAAGTATATTAGCAATTATGATCTCGATCCGCTAGAGCAACGTACGTTGTATTTAGTGTATTTGCATAAACAGATCTCTATGACAGATCTCGCTCTTAAGCTGGGCATCACAAAGAAGCGGTTAGAAACAATTATCGCTAAACTAGTCCAAAAAGGCTACGTAGAATGCGCAAAAATCGGCAATAGACGTATCATAACGTACAGAAAAGGA
>JAADDN010000110.1 GCA_013153895.1 Thermoproteota archaeon
ATTACTTTACGTTTCTTAGTAGTTCGTTTAGGTCTGTATGATAGAGCTGTACTTCTATACGTTGCCTATTCTTTACATATCTTCTAGCTACCTCGACCTGTCTTGCAAGGTCTTTGCCTACAGATATTAGACATACGATGTGTCCCCTATATGCGAGATATAGGGCGGATGCTGTGATTAGGTAGTCAAACATTGATTTTGGTAGACTAGTATAGTCACGTTGCATGATTTCTTCATGATGTTTACGTAGTTCTATTGCAAGATCAAGCACGTCGCTTATATGAGGCTCATAGAGATGTACATATCTTAGAGCTATATCGTCCTCACCTATGAAGGTATCTATTGGTCTTACAGGTACTATCCTACCTCTTGAAGTAACTATCTCGGTCCTAGATATCTGCGAGCTCTCTAATGCGATCCTATATGCTGTAAGTATAGTTCTATGAAACCTCTCTATAATACTCTGATAATTTTCTATAGATGTTGGAGGTAGTATTCTCAGAGGCTGACCACAGTATGGACAGTTCGCTACTCTAGAATAGTCTGGTAGTGTGAAGCTTTTACGACAATGTTCACAGTATGCTCTAGATATTAGAAGCTTCATAGATAGTTCAAGCTTTACAGCCTCCGGAACATATATGTGAGGTAGTACCTGTAGAATACTCTTATACTGACGATCCTCTTCTATCCTAGTCTTGACGTTTGACACTATTAGAAACGTTATTAGATATAGAAGCTTCTCCGCCTCCCTAACCCTGAGGGATAGGTAGAGTACTGAGGTATCAAAGACGAGACAGGTCCATCTATAGGTATTTGACATGGTCATGGTGGTGGCTCCGTCTCAATGAGTTCTCTAGGTATGTTTAATCTGCGGATCTCTTCAACATATCTTCTAACCTCCTCTACTAGTTCGTCTCCTAGGACCTCTCTCACTGCCTCATCATAGGACAGTCCTGGGTATAGTCCAAGAATCTTCAATAGGTCTCTTAGAGAGATATCGAAGAGTAGGATCTTCCTATCCTCGTCCAGGTCAAGCAGCTCATATACTAGGTCCCTAACCTTGAAGTTATACTCTCTAGCTAGTCTATGTAGCCTATCTAGATAGTCTTCACATATTTCAGATATGTTGAGCATATTGCAAATATTGCGTATTTCTCTCTCAATCTCTTGCCTGGATAGACATTTATGTTCTAGGTCTAGGATAACGATATCATTTTCTTTCTCACGTACCTTGACGTCCAGGATCTCTCTGAGACAACGAGAGATCTCACGATCATATGGACCATACCTGTAGATTCTAAAATCGAAGAGCTCTATCATAGGAGAGATCTCTAGCCTAGAACCATCCCTAGTCAAGGTGCCGGCACATAGAAGCTTCTGAATAAGAGTCTCATCTACAGTTCCCAGAAGCGTGATAGCAAGCTCAGTAAACAACTTACGTAACCTAGCTTTCTCATTTTCAGGAAGCTCCCTAACACGTCTAAACAATGAGACAATCTCTGCGGAAGTCATAGACAGGTAATATATTAAGAAATTTCTAAACCTGAGCCCAAGAACAAGACAAATATGTGGATCAGACAGTAAGTAACCTCAGGAACGAGATCTGGCTAGGATGGTAATATCTAGATTTTTAAGGAGGTTCTGCAGAAATTATGTTGGCCCCCGGGCGGGAGCATGGTAGCTATTGTACTTGAAAGAGTTGATGGTAGGGAGGTCAGGTTAGATAATGTTGATTCTGTTGAGACAGTCCGTAGGTGGTTTAGGAAGCTTACCGTGGAGGACCTCCTAATGCTTCAAAGGTTTAGGATCATTATTGAGGAAGGTGAAGGCGAGGAGGCTAGATCACTAGCAGAGGAGGCTAAGTCCACAATAGTTGAAGAGTTTAGACAGTTCATGCTTGACCTACTGACTAAGCGTGTACAGGTCCAGGTAGAGGAGGTTCATAGAGTAAGAATCCTCGATATTGTTCAAGAGCTTTCACAAACAATTAAACTGGTAGACAAGAAGCTTGAGACAGGTCAAGAACAGGTGCAGGAACAGGTAGAGAAGGGAGAACAGGACAGTGAGATAGAGATCCTTAAGAGACGTGTAGAAGAGCTTGAGAACGATCCCACACCACTTAGAGAATACATCAAGAAGAAGCTACTTGAGAAACGGTGCATATACCTAGCAGAACTACAGGAACAGTTCCTAGGTAGAAGACTCAAGTACTGGGACTCACCACAGACAAAGTTCCTAGCACTACGCTTCAATAGGCTAGTCAAGAACATTCTTAGAGAACTAGAGAAAGAACTAGGCGGAAAAATAATAACGAGAACAGTACCAAGATACAGAGGAACATCAGGAAAATTCCTACAATTCATATACATCCCCCCTCAGAAACAGAGAAACATAGCGACACTACACGCTGAATAAAACTATTTAAAACATGGTACAACCATAACAACAGGAAGACAAGAAAGATGAGCCCCGCGACGGGCCGGCCCCCGGGCGGTCAGATGATGAGCACCCACGCGCCGATCCGTGAGGAACGGATGTTGTGCTGACCCGTCGCGGGGCTCTAATCTCTCTATGCTTGATCTCGTTAGTATATTCTCGAGCTGGTGAACTAGTTACAGTAACAGTATCCGTCACTTAACCACCCACAACCAGCTTAAAAAACACTTAACCCCCACCTGACACATCATTTCATACGCTGGACCAAGCGAGATTGAAATACTTAGCTCAGTCTGAAAATACTTTCGGACCTGGAGTTTACATTTTCTTCAGTAGTTTTCTGAATTTGGTCAACCGGATGAAGCGGTTGACCAGTTTCAAACCTCTCTTGAACCAGATTACCTACTTTACCGAAAATATTTCACAACCATTCTTAAAACTTTAAGAAAGATATCGAAAGTGGTGAGAAAGCCTTAAAAATGGTGACCAAAGAAGCTTAAAACAGGGGCAACCAACATGACCCTAAGAAAAATCGCACTAGGAATAGGAATAGCTATTGTAGTAGCCATAGTCGTAGTACTCCTAACACAGCATGGTCTCATAACAAAAATACCATGGTTTGGGGGTAAGCATGTTGTTTGGAGGAATGTTGAGTTCATAACAACAGAATTAAGATTCGGAGTCAACTACACAATGATATGCACAATACATAAAGGATTAAATTTCTATTGTCAGGATAATGTGATTAGAGATGTTGCTGTACCTGGCTCTGCATTTAGAATTCTAGCCTGTGTTTCACGTCCAGCTGAGGTGAATATTAATGCTAGATGTGGTGGTATTAATCTAAATTTGCCAGGATGCTACAACGTGACACTTTACATATACAGAGATTATGTCCTATTTGTCATACTATATAAGAATAGGACTGGAACTTATAGATACGTTTACAAGATAAAGTGTGGATATTGCACAGACAAAGACTTAGAAGCACTATTTGAACCATGCCCATCGGCTAAACCAACAAAGACTCTAGCTATAGTCTTAGATGTTCCTGCAATGAAGACTGATTTCAAGAACGGTAAAATCTACAGGGTGAACTATACTATAGCTTATGCATGGGCTATAGTGTACAAGATTAGGTAGTTATACTTTTCATTAGCTGTTCTCTTCTGTTTGTTCGCGTATTTAAGCCTCTTTTAAACCCCCCAATTCTTCATGGGTTGGAGAATACCTCTAACCCTAGTCCTAGCTCTAATCCTCGGGTTGCTAGTAGGAGTCTCAGTATACGCTATACAGATTACTAAACTGCCAACAACTATAGAAATTCCGAAAGCATATGGACCATGCAAAAAGTGTAGAGACTTAATATTGCTGGGTCGACTACTATATGAGTGTTGGCATAGCCCATATTGGAGCACGAAGACCTTTGTCCCAAAAGCTTACGAGTATAAGGTCTGTATAGGAGGGAAATGCATAGGGCCAAGAGATTACGATATCTTCTCATTCTCTATAGAGACATGCGAGAAAAAGGTAGGAATAGTCCCAAGTCTCTCATATACTGTTAATGTTACCATTCCTGACGTTGCTGGTTCTAATGTTCTAGTGTTTGAGAAGTATTATGAGGAGGAGCCACCTCCTGGCGAGAATAGTTTCTCGTTTATTAAGATAGGTGAGAGTGGTTGGAAGGGTTATTCTGCTGTTGCTGGAT
>JAADDN010000133.1 GCA_013153895.1 Thermoproteota archaeon
CATGGAATGGAAAGCTCATGAAGTGGGTCAAGGTCAACGGGAAGGCTCTCAATGCAGTAGTCTTCAACTGTAAGCTAGGCGTATGGCAGGATAATCAGACAGAGACGCTATGGGACATAATATATGAGTACTACCTAAACTGGGAGTGGGCTAAGAAATGGGTTCCAAATCAGACATTCTATGATCCAGTCTATGCTTCTCTTGTAGCACCAACGTTCTTCCCAATAATTAAGGCAATAAACGTGATAAACAGGACAGCTTTCGTAGTCTACGTCAACTACACTCACCCATATTATGGAAAGATAGTTATAAACGCACTACTCTGGCCATCACTACCATGGCCTGAGGTATATGCTATAGAGCTCGTAGCAGCAAGTGGAAAAGTAGCTGTAACAGACCAGACAGCATCTACAAAGAAGGTACCATGTATCGATCTGAAAGATTATAGCTCAGTAGAGACCTACCTAGTTCCTGAACTTGAGAAGCTTGCCAAGGAGGGCGCTATTCCACCAGCAATAAAGAATGCTCCAGAGAGTTGGAAGAAAATTCTAGGTACAGTAACTCCAAGTGAGGCATCTAAGTACTATGACCTAGTTCTCAAGTTCATAAACGTATATCACCATGGATGGATTGGAGATGGATACTACATGATAGTGCATGTATACTTCCACCAGAGAAAAGTAGAACTCAAGGTATGGCCGAAGTATCCAATTCATGGAAAAGCCTTCGACTACATACTTAACAATGTAATGCATCTAAACGTGACTCCAGTACCTGACGATGTATGGAAGTACAAGACCATAATCATAGAGACAGTTCCACGTCCAGAGGCCGTGTCAGAGGTCACTTCAGGAATATTGACAGGTTACCTATTCAGTCTAAGCCCAACAGAGGCTGCTACACTGATAACAAAGGGATATAGATCGTGGCTCAAAGTATATCCGTTAGGAAACGGATATGTAGACCTACTCTTCAATCCAGCACCACCAGACTCAAATGCTAAAGCAAACGGAATATACTGCAACCCGTTCGAGTACGCTAAGGTCAGGTTCGCGTTCAACTACCTGATCGATAGGAACTACATAGTAAAGCACATCTACCTAGGCTACGCAGAGCCACTATACTTTATAGGAATACCGCCACAGTATAAGACAGATTATGAGATAGTAGAGCCAATAATATACAAGCTTGACTTAAGCTATAACTGGCAGAAAGGATGGAAGCTCATATATGACACCTTGAAGGCACATGGCTACATTTATAAGAATGGCAGATGGTACTGTCCATTAAGTGATACTGGAGGCAAACTAGTACCCGTTAAAATAATCGTTGCTAGAAGAATAGAGGATCAGAGAAGCGAGATAGGATCCTATGTTGAGAGCATACTGAAGAAGCTTGGTTTCGAAGTAATAGACAAGCCGATAACAGGAGAACAAGCATACACCATGGTGTATGGATCTAACCCAGCAGACATGAAGTGGATGATTTATACAGAAGGATGGATAGATGTTGAAGTAGAGAAGTATCACGATGAGAATCCATTCAGCTTCTGTGCAATGTACTCACTAATGCCAGGATGGGGAACGCCAGGATATTGGCAGTATAATGCAAGCAAGGTCTACATACCTGAACTACATATGAGCCTATATAAGGCAACATGGGATCTAGCAAATGGAAAGTTTAAGTCTCTACAGCAGAGAAAAGAACTATTCTACTGGTCAACGTACTACTGTACATTACAGGCTGTAAGAGTGTGGCTAGCAGCTCTGGAAGGAATATACATAGTGAATCCAAAAGTAAGCGGACTAGTACCTAACCTGTTCGGCTTCTGGCATACATTGAACATGTTACATATATATGTGACTCCAACATAAGAGATCTCCATTATTAGCCTAGTAGAAGCTTTTCAAACTTCCTTTCTTTGTTACTTACTGTCTCTTAATTTACTACTTTCATAAGATTTGGAAATTCTTATATACTCCAGAAGATTCTCACTATCGAGGTTCCCTAGATGGTAAGCGTTAGATACATAGTTAATCAGACAGTGAAGAGAGTAGTTATAGTAGTTGCAGTACTCTTGATAACATACTTCCTAATGTATCCATTATATAGTAAGCTAGTAGTCGTAGAAGCTTTTCAAGGGGCTGCGAGAGCCGTAAAAATTATTGCTGCAAAGAGACCTGGAATAAATATTAACGAATATGTTAGATTAATAGCATGTAACATACTTAAATATCAGTATCATTACTGCTACTCACTATGTGGATGTCATGCTCCAGAGATCGTGAACGAGCTCAATCTACTAGGCTATTATCTCTGGTCCTTTCTAACATTTAATTTCCCCCAGACAAATAATGTAAGATCTTATCAACAGTTAGGATTTTCTGGTACAAATACTGCACAGATAATCTCTCAAGCAATTGCTAACACCATGCTTCTTCTAGTGACCTCAGCCATAGTAGGTATAGGTCTTGCTCTGCTAGTTGGACCCTATATAGCATCTAGAAGAGGATCTCTAGCGGATAACGCTATAACACTGTTTAGCATAACTACCTGGAGCATACCCGCATTCTATATTGCCATGATCTTCATATACATCTTCGCATTTCAGCTAAAGATACTTCCACCACCTGAAGTACCAAATCTAAGTAATCCCATAGACGTGATTAGACATCTCGTACTTCCAATAGTATCGCTAGCTTTACTGCATTTTGGAGGAGGAGCTCTAATAGTTAGAGCATTAATGCTCGATGTTTTAAGAGAAGACTATGTTCTGACAGCACGTGCCAAAGGTGTGCCAGAACGTAAAGTAATTTACGGTCATGCACTGAGAGCAGCTATGCCTTCAATAGTCATAATGACTGCTATAGCTCTTGCAGAATCCTTTGGCGGAGGTATAGTGATAGAGCAGGTATTTAACTGGCCTGGAATGGGATGGCTATTCTGGAATGCTCTGCTAAGTCATGACATAGCTATGATACTCTCAGTAACTTACGTGCTAATACTTATATATGCTGGTGCACTGCTTCTAGCCGACATACTCGTACTCATACTTGACCCAAGACTGAGAAGAGGTTGAGAACATGAGTGAGAGAAGAAAGCTCATAATACAGATACTGAAGAATAAGAACGTAATAGCTGGATTAGTCTTCCTAAGTATAATACTGTACATGTGCGCTCTAGCATTTACACAGTACTCTTGGGTATTTACACAGTGGTCAAATCAGACATACTGGGAGACGTATTATCCAATAAATGCGCCTCCGGCATGGATAGCGTTTTTCACAGGTAAGACATATGCACCATATATGATAGTGAACGTACGTGGAAACGGGACGAGCGTCTGCGAGTTCGATTACTATTATCATTATGATGTTCCACCACAGGATATAGAGTTCATAGTACATAAACCACAGACGTTCGCTAAAACCGTGCTCTATGTCATATTGCCAAATGGTAAGAAACTGCCCGTAGATTACTCAATATCATCTTCATACTCTGTTTCACTAGATATAGAGTCTGGAGACTATATACGCAGCATATTCCACGTACTCATGCCTAGTCCACTAGTAACAGCAAAATTATTTGAAGAAGGTGGAAAAGGAGTTTACAGGTTCATAATTGTTGTAGAACACTCAAAATGTCTAGGAATGCAAGTCATAGTTAAAAGTAGCGTCTACGGTCTTCTAGGCACAGATAACGTAGGAAGAGATCAGTGGGCCGGTCTTGTATGGGGTGCACCTATCTCGCTCATGGTAGGACTAATAGCAGCATTAGTATCAACAGTCATAGCTGTTGGACTTGGAATACTTAGTGGATATCAGGGATTCATGGGTAGACTTCTAGGTAAGCTTGGTAGAGTATTCATGAGTGAGAGCCTCGTATGGCTATACGACGTAATAATAAACTTTCCAGGTCTTCTACTCCTCATGTTGATCTCTGTAGTATCTCCACCTGATCCACCAACAGTAGCTCTCATACTTGGCTTACTTGGATGGGGCGGTACTGCTAGAGTTGTCCACGTCATAGCTCAGCAGACCTCGGCAACACCTTTCATAGAGGCTGAGCGTGCTATAGGTGCTACTGATCGTAGAATAATGTTTAAACATGTCTTGCCTCACGTTATGCCTTATG
>JAADDN010000002.1 GCA_013153895.1 Thermoproteota archaeon
AAGCCTTTTCTGAGGAATATTGTTCAGAAATTCCTAGGAGATAAAGTAACTAACGTATTCATATGTGATGTTGCTGAGAGCGTGTTGAGAGAAGCTCAGAATAGAGGTATGAATGATATAGATGATGTTAAACTTCTTGCTCTTGCTTATAAGGCTTCTCTTTCAGGTACTGTACTTATCGTGACTGATGATAGTGATCTTCTAAATATTAAGGATAAGGTACAGTGCTCACGTATACGTATCTTAAATTCTCGTGAGTTTTTTAGATGTTTCTATTCTGGTTCTACTTGATTGTCAGTCCATGCAAGTCCCGCTCATCTTTCGCACGGTTGATCCTTCATCATCTATTCAAAGTACTTCTTGTTTATCAGTTTCTCGTATATGAAGTTCTTTAATCTTTCTACGTCTCTTCTTGCTGACTCTATTGTTAATTCTCTCTTCCTTTTCTCATTTGATTCAAGTACAAATTTTAGGAGTGGACTTTCATATACTTTAAGTAATAGTTCTGTGTTTGGTATTAAGCAGTGTCCTCCTATTACATCTGGGTACATTACTGGTCTATCATGAAGTACTTCATGTACTTCTCCTATGAACTCTCCTATCTCTACTAGATCTCCTCCGAACATCATTGTTGTTCTATGTATCTCATGCCATGTTGATATTAGTACTGCTCTTAAGATTGTTTCCCATAGTTTTCCAAGTTCAGTTGATTCAGGACTTGATGCTACTCTAACTTTAAACCCTATCTCTTCTAGATGTTTCTTAGCTTCATCTCTACATGTATCACAGGGCGCACCTATCCACTTAGTCCAGAATTTTAGATGCTCTTTCATCTTTTTATGTACACCTCTAACAGGACTATGAACAACATGTGTACCATATCTCACAAATCTATCATGTAATACTCTTGTTGTTCCTGGAGCAACTGTTGAATGAATAATTATGAGTCTAGGTGTGAAGATTTCTCTATAATTTCTTAAACATGTTATAAAGTCTTCAAAATTTTTATATGGTATACAGATATGTACATAGTCTACAGGTCTAGGAACATCTTCAAGCTTGTTCACGGTCCTGGAGGGATCAATATCGTATCCATATACCTCAAATTTATTACACTCCTTAATGATCTCGTAGAGAGGTCTACCAACTTCACCAAGACCAATGACGAGTACCCTCATCACTTCTTACATAGTTCCTGAGCCTTATTAAGTATGAGGTCTGTAGGATCCTCTAACTCATCTATTCTAGGATTAACTTTCTTAAGTTCAAGTAAGTCGTCTATCATTGAACATAATTCAACTATGTTTGATACTTTTATTAATGGAGCATCAATACTATGCAAGACGTCTTCAATATATGTCTTAGAGGGGAAGTAAGATACTGCAGGAGTACCCATTAATGCAGCTTCTGTTGCCATGCTTAACCCACCTGTTATTACTAGTCGAGCATACTTATACAGATCTAGCAAGTTTAGAGGAATGTTCTTAGGTATTATGAGTCTATCATCATCAACAAACATTCTTCTAACATATTCTTCCTGAAAACTGTAGCGTGGAAAGAACACTACTTTCAGACCTTTCTTAAGTATTTTGTCTATTATTGTACATAATATATCGAGCTTATCTCCATACTCATAATAATGTGCACGAGACTCTTCAGGTCTAATTATGACATACTGCTCAGGTTCTAGACCAAGCTTGTTCAATATCGAACTATCAGGGACATGTCTCTTAACCCACATAACCTCGAAGACACCTCTGAACCTAACTATCTTATGTTCTTCACCACGTACAAGATACTTAGATAAATCTTCAAGTGGAATAGCTTCAGGAACTATGACTAGACTAGTGAGAGGTAGACATAATCTATGAACTTTATCAGCATGAACAGTATCTGTTAACGTTATTATAGGCTTTCCAAGACCAAAAGCTATTCTATGCATGTCAGGACTTGGAAAGCCTACAGCAACATCAAAGTCAGGTAAGATTTTTAATAATTCTAGGATTCTCTCAGCATATTTGACAAGTTTATCACGAAGAGATTCACCATAGCTCGATACTTTGATATAGGGAACATCGTAAGGTCTCAAGGTCTCGTCTATATATGTGTAATTTCTACTAGTTAGTAATAGTCCTATACCTCTCTTAGAAGCTTCTTTAAAGAGTATTGCTCCTATACGTGCCTGCTTCGGCGTTAAAGCATCAAACCAGATCAACATGTGAGGTGAAATGCTCCAACAACCTTTCTACCCTCCTTCACGAGCCTATTATACGTGTTCACAGCTTCTCTAGTAGGTTGAGCTATGTACTCTATTCCTCTTCTCTTCAACTCCTCAATAACTTCAGGCTCTATCACGACAAGCCCATGATAACCTGTTCCAAAGACGATGATCTCGAAAGGCTCATCGAACACACCATACTTATATAAGTCCTCTAGACATACTCTATGACCTTCCTTTCTCCACCAGTTCTCAATTATTCTCGTTGGTGTGATAATTATGTCTCGAGTATATTCTCTACCATCAACAACTATTCTACCAAACTCGTAATGTCTAACAAGCAGAGCCATCTTATAGTTAGAAACTATGAGAGAGCTATAAGGTTAATCTCGATCAATCCTACGTAAAGCAGATCTACATGCAAGACACAGAAGAACATAGTACACGTATGCTAATGCGATACAGGTAGGACAGTAAAATAATGATGATAATAGACCAATAATGCCCACAATAGCAACATAGAGAAATAATCTCTCATTAAGATCCTTAGATAACCTCAGAAAACCTATAGATAGACCAATAATAAGCATACATGAGCTAAAAATATTAACAATAACGACTACCAAGATAGAAACCATGAAAAATATTGAAGCTTGAGGAGAAAGTAATGCAACATAGAGGACTAAAGTTAAGAAGAGTAGACTCACTACCAATATAGAGCCAGCTATTCTTAGAAGAGTACTAACACTACGATACTTTGAATTATGATCAACAAACTTATCGAAGGCAGGTATAAGATATCTATAAAATGCTATAATAATGAGACCTAACAACATGATCAACATAATGAAGATATATAGTGAGGGTATTGAAGTTACATTAAAGAGAATGATGAAAGATGTTGAAAAACTCTTAAGTAGTACTATGAAGAATATTGTCAATAGAATATTAACTAAGAGACCAACTATGGCATATCTACTAAGCAATCTTATACCAACAGCAAGCTTTCTCATTACTACTACCCAAACTTAGTAAAGTAAGATCTAAATAAGGTTAACGTATCTACATCATAGTGATGTAACTTCAGCGGAACTGAAAGTATGATGACGGGTTGGAGTACCTGATAATTCACCCCTCCTCAAGTATCTCATACATGCTATACATAGGAGAATAAAGGATGTTATCTGAAGAGCAGCACCAATAAATGTAAATGTTACTAACATAGCTATTCCAATAATATTAACAGCTGCTGATATTTTAAATAAACCTTCACCTGTAACCTCTCCAAGCTTTAATAAACCGAGTAGAAGACCTATCTCCATGATAAATATAGATAGAGCCAATATTAGTAACGATATCATACATATGATAAACATCTGTGGAATCAACAAAGATCCGAGAGTTCCAGAGATAATCATTACTAATAATGATATAATAGTACTCAGGATACCAGTCTTCAACAGAGAGACTACTGTTTCAAATTTCTCAGAATATTGTTCTCTCAACAGAGAGAATGCTGGAAGAACATACTTGAACATTGCTGTGAGACCTACTACTATGAGAATAATTAGCATAGCTATGAATAATCCTAGAGTTTTCTTAGATGGATATGTGATAGCAAGATACGGAGTCAGATACATTATTTTCATCTTATCCAGCTCCTGTACTGGAACATGTATGTGAGAGTTTATTACTGAGAACCATATTGATATTCTTAAGAATAATAAGATTATCAGTGACAATGTTAAAGGTACTCCTAGAACTGAGAACACAATTAACCTCTTAAGTGCTCTCTCGAGAACCATATTGCATAACATATTCCAGATCTTGAAGCATGATTATAAGTTTTATGATATAAAGTATCAT
>JAADDN010000015.1 GCA_013153895.1 Thermoproteota archaeon
CTAACAATACTATTAACACACTCTTCATCTTTACACTCTATGAGCTTTATAGGGTACATACTAAGTCTCTTCTTTAGTTTATTACCCTCAAGTAGTACTATAGTATCCCCTCGTTCTATAACACATTTACCTAACACATCTTCTGTTAGTATAACAACAACACCTGCACTTAAACTCATATTAAGTAGTATCAATAATAATACTTCCCTCATTGTAACCTCTTTTAACTTATAATATACTTAGACTTATAAACATCATCTAAGTCTAGTGTATTTATATAAGGTATCTCTACCTTACCTTCTTCATCTAGTTGCCTACTAAAGCTTCTTAGAGGGTCTGACTTCATAACCTCTACATATCCTTCTTTATAAGCATCTCGTACCTCGTCACCTTTATTAGGATGTACTAAGAAGCAGTCATGCACTACACCTAAATCACCATTAAGTCTATCAACTACCCACATAAGTATGGTACTGTCAATATTATGTATGTAATTAGGGGCTATACTATTCTGCATCTTATACCTATTGATTGCATTATCCACTATTTTCTTCATAGACAATACACCAAGTACAGTAGATACTCTATACTCTGTGTATTTAGGGGCAAAATTGAATACTGGAAACTTATAGATAGGACTATACCACATAACTTCCTCTTTATGTAACTTAGCTACATCCTTAAGGTAGTTCTGTCCTTCTCTAGCCCCTTCTACAATCTCAAATACTGCTTCATGTGTCAATAGAGTTAGTAATTTATTAACTACCCATTTATCTCCTTCCCAAAAAGCTTTGCCTTTAGTCTCTAACTCCTCCATAACATCCCAATTCTGCTGTTGCATACCTTGAATTGTTACGCTGTATGGTATTGTCATAACATTCCGTTTTACTATACTTCTGTTAATCTTTCCTACCATACTGTTAGCTTCTACTTTGGTAGACACAGTACGCTCTACACCTTCTTTATCCATAAAGGAGATAATAGGAGGGTACTTACCTTCTCTTAGCTTCTCATTAACTCTCTCAGCTACTTGCTTGTATAAGTCCTCTCTAGTGTCTCCAATCACACAGGTAGCCTTAGCCCCTACCTCGTCTCTTAAGAGTCCGCTATACATCTGTATGCCACTATTAACGGCATCTAATTGTATAGGTAGGTGTACTTTCTTTCCTTGTTTATAATCTTGCCAAGCAAAGCATCCTGCTAAGAACTCATAAGGGCTATCTGCATAAGCCCAATGTTCCATTACCTCTAAAGATTTTTCTGCTACTTCCAAGACCATAGACTCATTAGCGTCAAACCAAGCTATCCTATCTTCTAACTCTTCCTTATCCATTCCATAAGTATTAGCTATATGTATTTTTAACCAGTACTCACCTACATCATCTAGGTACTCTCCATCTGCAAACTCTAACATAGCCTTAACATACTTAGATGATTGAGGATTAAAGAAGTCTGTTATAGGATACACCCTTCCTCTATAATCCAGTTGGTACGCATAATAAAACCTATCATAGTCTAGCATCTTCTCTACCATTCCCATAGTAAATAGATACTGTATCCTACGCCCTGTTTCACCATCTAAATATACCTTGACTTTCTCTCTCTCCTTATTCCAAAGATGCCACTCATCCTTACTCATCCCTTCTTTAGGCTTACCTACTAAGTCATATATAGTTAAAGGACTGCTTAAAGGAAGTCCTCCTATAAGTTTAGGTGCTTTTGGTGGGCTTCTAGGGTCTACAAAGTTAGCTTCATAAATGTCGTGTATGATGTGACTAACTCTAGTATTAACTCTCCAAGCTTTCTTTTGTAGCTGATTTACTATCTCCATTACTGGCTCTAGGTTCTCAACTTTGTATTTGTTAGCTGTTCCTTTTCCTCTTACCTTTACAAAAGGCATACTCAAGCTTATAAGCCCACCTTCAAAGAAAGAAGTCCAAGCCCTAGGCTTTACTACCATAGGAGGATACACCGCACTACTAGGTGGTAAGTAAGGTACACTACATAAATACTCTTGCACATATTCATTGAGCTTTACTGTATACCTAGACTTCTGTTGTCTCCCACCCCATTCTTTCTTAACTGTTATAAAGTCTGGTAAAGCCTTAGCTGTTAAATTTAGTAGGAATGCCCCTGCTCTAACCATCTCAGAGTTCTCACTCTTATCTTTAACTAGAGTAGTAAACTCTTTTAGATGTTTATCTATTAGCTCTTTCTTCCTCCTAGCACTTGCTCTTCTAAATTCCCTACTTAAGTAAGAGATAAGCTTAGGGTTATTCTCCTTAGCTACTGCATACGATGCTTGTACCACTAGCTGCTTAGTTATAGCTGATGCTAATGTACTTGCTAGTACCTCTCTCTTACTTTGTGCTACATACTTAAGGACTGTCTGTATAACTACATAAGCTAGTACATCAGGTTTACCATCACATAAGTAATCTATAAACCTCTGTGTCTTAGCTGTATGCCCTCTGAGTTCTTCAGTATTGAGGTACTCTGCAAAGGTTTTAGTAAGATGTTCGTGCATCTCCTTCATAAGACTTCTACCTCTAGCTGTCTCATCAGCTCTACCACCAGAGAGTGCCTTACCTAAATGTAAAGCTTCTCTCTGTTTGTATATGTCATAAGACTCTTGCTCTATTTCTATTTGTTTTTGTAATAAAGCATCATCCATCTAAGTTATAATCCTTCCAATATGTCGTTAATAACATCCTTAGCTGTATAGGCTGTCTCCCATCCGTAGGTAGCAAGGTCTTTGTTAATCTTCTCTACCATCTCTTCTAGTGCATCACTATAAGCATCTGCCATTGTCTCTAAGAAGTAATCATCCTCTGTTCTCATCTTATGTTCAAACATACCAGTCTCATACTCTTCTCTTAACATATCAGTACGCATCTCTTCCATCAACTCTTGTTTAGTCATTTCTATTACCTCTTCTGTTACTCTTCTTCTTAGGGCTTAAATGTCCAAACTTCTCTGCTCTCTTTAGATAGGTAACTTCCCAACCTTTAAGACCTGCAAACAGTCCTTTACCTTTCTGTTTTCTACTCATCACTCACCTCTTCTTTAATCACTTTTTCTGTGTACTCTTTTAATCTGTCTTTCTCATCATCAGTAAGTAGGTTGTATAGCACTTCTCCTCCTTCTGATGGTGTACCTTCTTCAAATACACCTGTTTGTTCTTGTAATGCCTCTATAATATCATTAAGGCGTGAAGTATTCTCCTCATCAATAGCACCTGTCGCTACTAGTCCTAGGATATTTCCATCAAATTCTACAATACTACGAGCTAATGTTATACAAGCTCTTTGAGTTGTATCTAAATCACAAGGAAGTTCCACCAAATTGTGCAATTCATCCCAATCATACCACTTACCACCAGTCTCCGCTGCCTCTAATACTTGTTCTCTACAGTTCATCTTAGTTACCTCCTTTTAGTGTTGTTACAAGTTTGTTAAGCTCGTCTTCTGACAAACTACTCTCTAAGATTTTAGCTGCCTCTGTTGTTTTTGTTATGTGTCCTCTCTCATATAAGTCATTTAGGTGGGTGAAAAGTACAGTCACCTTGCTACTTAACGCTTCACCAAGCTCCTTGTTGAACACTTTACCAGTCTCTTTACCTAAGTCTGTGAAGGCGAGGGCAGCAGTAGCCAAAAGCTCTTTTTGTCTGTCTGTAAGCATATCTCCACTAATACCTTCCATACTTGTTAATTCATCCCAAGTATACATCTTAGTATCCTCTTTTTCTGTTGTATCATCTATAATAATAGCTTCGTCTCCTAAAGTTACAGCCCAGCTTGTACCATCTGGCTTTCCTTTAATAATTGTATTACTACTGCCTAAATTTCTCACCACATCTACAGTCTCACCAAACAAGTAATCCATCTTTCCTTCGCTATTCCACCCAAAAGGTCTTCCATTTACCATCGTAACACCATCTTTAATCATCTCTTCTTTTGTTTTAATTCTTACTTTCATCTTTATTTCCTTATTGTTTTATTTATATAGTCCTTAGACTCATTTTAAGGTACCTAGAAGGTACGATAACCCTC
>JAADDN010000058.1 GCA_013153895.1 Thermoproteota archaeon
TTGATAATACGGCTACCTCTGCCTGATGCGTAGGTATGTAATAGTTTCAATTATCTATTGATTTTTTTGTGTTTTCTTGTTTTTTCTTTTTGTTTTGTTTGTCTGTTTTTTATGTTTTTTCTCTATGAGATCATGCGAGTCCTGTAAAATTTGCCTAAACCTTAAATACTCGACTCACATGAAGAATAGAAAGATTCAACAATCAAAACAGATAACAAAAGCATAGAAAAACACAACAAAAAACAAAAACAAACAAATAGAAGAAATACCTCGACTCACATGAAAAATTGAAACATATGAAAGATGATGTTTATTAAAGATATGTGGAAGATCTTGTTATGGGTCGTGTGTTTGTTTTCACTTTTGGGTATGATTGGTCTCATGTTGTTGCTGTTTTTTCTGGTTATGGTGGTTGTTCTGGTGATGTTGTTTGTTTGTTGTGTTCTGAGTCTAGTGATGAGAGGTTTGAGAGTTCTTTTTCTCAGCTTAGGCTTGTCTTGAGGGGTCTTGGTGTTGAGGATGTTCGTGTTTTTCATGTTTTTACTGGTGATTTTTGTTCTTGTGTTTGTGATGTTTTGAAGGTT
Organism: Thermoproteota archaeon; assembly: GCA_013153895.1. Classification (GTDB taxonomy): domain Archaea; phylum Thermoproteota; class Thermoprotei; order Thermoproteales; family Thermocladiaceae; genus JAADER01. The sequence continues at coordinate 585 of JAADDN010000058.1, forward strand.
CTTTTTGAGTTGTTTTCTAGTTGTGATTTTTCTGAGATTATTGTTGATGTTGGTGGTGGTCTTCGTGTACTTGTTGTTAGTACTATCATTAGTCTATTTCTTTTATCTAATGTTGGTGTTATTGATCCTAGGAGGGTGAGGTTAGTATGTTTTCATGAAGCTAAGAGGAGACCTCTCGAGCTTCCTGGTAATATTATCAAGCTTGTTCTTGGTATCAATAGACTTACTGAGGAGAGATCTTCTATTCTTGAAGCATTGAAGAAGATGAGTGATGATGGTCAAGTATCTCTTCGTGATCTAAGTTATGAGCTTGGTAAAGATATTACAACTGTTAGAAGACATAGTGAGGTTCTTGAGGAGCTCGGTATTGTAGACATCATCAGGACTGGCAGATCAACATACATTAGAAAGAACAATCTCACAGACCTCGCCATGAAGATCAGGATGTTGTTGAAGCATGATAACATTCCAAGATCTAGATCCTGAAGATGATGTATGAAAAGACGATAAGCTTGAACTTGTAACGTATACGTGATGTTGATGTTCCTAGACTACAAGATACTTAAGTACTTGCGTACATTGAGGAGAGAAAATGATGTTAGTGAGAACTTGAGAGGATGGGAGTGGTATAGAGAACCTGTTAGACCTATAACAGACATGGTTAAGCTGAGCGTAGCTGACATATCTAATAGATACTGCTCAACTATGAGAGATATATATTTAAAATATGTAGCAAACATTAATGCTAGACCAAGCTTCTCAATGATATGGGGAAAAGCAATACATGAGACATTTAGATCAATACTAGAGACAGCTAGAAAGATGCTTACAGAAGGTGAGATAATGACAGGTTCAGAACTATTAGAAAAGTTCTATGAAGATAATATTATAGAGGTCACTATAGATCTAGTATTGAAGAACATTCTTAAGGATAGAGGAGAACTAGACAACTCTGATAGTCAATTTTCTAAGATACGTAAAGCATGTATAAACTTAGCTAAGTTTCTCCTACTTCAATTAGCATCAAAGATAGATGTTGAACTAGCTAAGAATAGGATGAGTATTGATCTAGCTAGTAGAGTACTACCCTTCTTCACAGAGTTCAAGATCGATGGCTCTCTAATAGGATTGAAAGATTGTCTGAAAGTTGATATCTTGTATCATAATATAGTAATAGAGTTAAAATGTGGTAAACCAGAACCATTTCATAAGTTAGCATTAACAGGATATGCATTAGCAATAGAGTCTGATTTAGAGATACCTGTAGATTATGGAGTCTTAATATACGTGAACTTCAGTAATGGAAAACTAATACCTAAGATACGTGTAGTACCAGTAGTCATAGATGATGAACTAAGAAAAGAGTTTCTAGAACTTAGAGACTCAGCTATGGAGATAATACTCCATGAGAGGGATCCAGGACTCTCAGAATCATGTCCACAGGACTGTCCATACATAACATACTGCAGAGGTGGGTAACATGGCTCTACTAGTGATTCGTGATTACGGTGTAAGATTAAGATTTAGAAAAGGATTAATCATAGTTGAGAAGAAGGGTAAGATTCTTGATAAGATACCACTATCAAACATAGAGCAGATACTAATACTCACAAGCGGTGTATCATTAACATCTAAGTTAGTTAGAGCATGCGCAAGAAACTTCATAGACATAGTATTCATAGATCATAGAGGTGAGCCACTATGTAGAATATTTCCAAGTGTCTTAGGTGGAACAGTGATACATAGGAGAGAGCAATATGAATCATATATGAATGGTAAGGGAGTCAAGTTCGTGAAAGCATGTATATATGGTAAGATAACGAATCAAGCAAATCTCTTAAAGTATCTTGCAAGAAATAGAAAGAGGAGGAATCCAGAGATCGCTAGAGACCTAGAGAACACGGCATACGAGATTGAAAATGTTAGAAACGAGCTCACAAAGATAGAGGGAGCATGTATAGATACGATAAGACAAGACATATTGACTATCGAGGCTAAAGCAGCAAGAAAATATTGGGAATGTATAAGCAAGATAATACCTGAAACATATGGTTTCAATGGTAGAGATAGGGAGAGCGACGATGTAGTAAACAAGACCTTAAACTACGCTTACGGTATCTTGAAGACAGTAGTCTGGAAATGCGTACTACTTCACAATCTTGATCCATACGCTGGCTATCTACATGTTGATAGATCAGGAAGACCAAGCCTAGTGCTCGATATGATGGAAGAGTTTAGACCACTAATAGATAAGATAGTAATATCAATATTTACTCAAGAAAAACCACCAATAGAGAAGATTGTTGAAGAAGATGGTAGACTGAAAAACACGTTCAGAAGTGAGCTTGTTAGAAAGATATCTGAAACATTAAGATGCGAAGTAAAGAGAGGACTAGTAGTGAACTATCTTGAGAGCATAGTTAATAAGCAGGTTAGAATGTTTGTTAGATTCTTAAAAGGAGTAGAAGAGTATAAACCACATATAGAGAGGTTTTAACAATGCCGTACATCCTCGTAATATATGACATAACAGACGACAATCTTAGACAGAAAGTAGCAGACATCTTACATAGTTATGGACTATCTAGAATACAGAAGAGCGCATTCTTTGGATATTTAATAAATGCTAGAATAAAAGATCTAGCAGCAAAATTGAGAAAGATGATTAGAAATCAGAGAGCAAATATACAGATATACGTACTCTGCAGTCAATGTCTAACTCGCAGAATTATACTAGGTGTACCAACAGTAGAATCAAACGAATATAATAAAGCAACAACACTTCCATTAAATAAAGCATATGTACTCGAATATTAATTACAAACTTTGGAAAGAACTCTTAAGAAAATTAAGAGAAACTAGTAATATAGTAATAACATCAGTAGATATTAAAGAGTTCGTCTACTGCCCAAGAATAATATACTTCACAAGGATTCTAGGTCTCAGAATGCCTATAACTGAGAGAATGATGTATGGTATAGAGATTCAAGATGAATTAAAGAAGACTGAAGAGAGAAGAAAAACAATTTTTAAGAAAGTTAAAGTAGATGGTTATAAGATTTTTAATAAAGTATTTAAATGTCCTGAGTATGGACTTGTAGCATCTGTAGATTACTTTATCGATAAGAGAGGAATTATAATACCTGTAGAGCTTAAGGCATACGATTCAGATAATTTATATAAATCTCATGAATATCAAGTTCTCTTTCAAGCTTTAACAATAGAATTATCTACTGGAAATGTTGTAAGAGAATGTTATGTATATTATATAGAATCTGATAAAATATTCAAGATAGTTGTGAATGATAGTAAGAGGATAGAACTTATAAAGTTAATACTAAAGATAAGAGATTTAATATCAAGTGAAAATATCCCAGAACCGTCTAGAAGTGTTAGATGTAGATGTTGTCAGTTTAGGAATATATGT
>JAADDN010000082.1 GCA_013153895.1 Thermoproteota archaeon
CATACATTTAACATAGGTGACCTACGCTAGATCCCGCTTTAAACTTTCAATTATCTATTGATTTTTTGGGCTTACACAGCTTCAACTCTACTCTAGGTGGTGTTGATCCCCCTTTCAATTATCTATTGATTTTTTGGGTTTTCTTGTTTTTTCTTTTTGTTTTGTTTGTCTGTTTTTTATGTTTTTTCTCTAAGTACCATACGAGTCCTGTGAAAATTGTCCAGGACTTAAATAGGCGACTCGCAAAAGAAATAGAAAGATTCAACAATCAAAACAGATAACAAAAGCATAGAAAAACACAACAAAAACCAAAAACAAACAAACAGAAAACACACCCCGACTCGAATGAAAAATTGAAATATGTTGTGTGGGTTAATGTGGTTATTGTTTGTATGGGGGTTTAATTTTGGGTAAGAATTTAGAAGGTTTTGGCGCCGGGGGTGGGATTTGAACCCACGCCCCCTGTACGGGGACGGGATCTCCAGTCCCAATTCATATGAATGGTGATGATGTGAAGATTGGAATGGTATGACCAGTGTTATGACGCTTGTCATGACGGTTATGGTATTTTTCTCATGAATTTTTAACCATTTTTCATGGTTATCAAAATTAGTCTCCAATCACCATATAAGTGAAGTATTGTTTTCCTATTCCTGCAATATATCTCGAGAATTGGATTATTCAACATGTATCTAAGTACTGATTCCACGTATAGTGTGTTGGTTACTGTTACGTTTCTATCCAAGACGTAGAGTATTATTGTCCTGTTCCTATAATCAACTGTTGGCAGTATCTGGACCGTACAGTAGTTTTCTTCTCTACACTCGAATATCCCTAATCCTCTATCGATATAGTTCGTATGGATACATGGATTATACTGTGATATGTATAATCCTGATAGTAGTGTAAGGTTTAGGTAAACATCTTCTGAATATATTACTACTCTACACGTAACAACATGAAACGGATATTTCGTATGTATTGGTGCTAGTGTTCTCAGTTTCTCAACTACTTGACTACATGTTGAGTAGACGTCTCTAACTACATGTATCGTGGTGTGTATAGTGTTGAGATAGTATGGCAATACTAGTAACGTCACAGCTAGAGTAATGATCGAGACAAGTATTGCAGCCCACGTAAATGCCTGTCCTCTACATTTACGCTTCTTCATTTAAGAAAAGACCTATACCATATGGAAAATAGCTACGTACTACACCACGTAACTCCGGGAAATGGAGTAGACATTTCCGAGGGTATTCTACGGTTAGTACCGTTAACATTGCTCTACGTTAAGGAGAGTAAGAGCATTAAGATGTATGTCTATGCTAGGCGTGGATGTGAGAGACTTATCCTACAGTATTTTCATGTTAGACCGATATCACTAAGTGATTTTGATAGTCTTAATCTTACTAGTTCAAGGTATTGCATTGTTACTAAGCGTAGAGACTACATACATAGTCTAAATATTGATATTGAAGAGATACTCCATAGACTACCTGAAGATACTATACTCGCATTATCGATTAGTAAATTATCTGAGAAGAGGAGGAGAAGGATTGAAAAGTATGTTCGTGATCTCTCTAGAAGGATTGAACAGTCTGACTATGTAGTTCGTATGCGTATTCGTGAATCAGTAAAACGAGGTAGTGATCTACTACTACCAAAGCCAGTTGATGATCTTACACGTAGAAAGATAAGTCTTGAAATTGAGAAGCTTCTAAGTGAGGAACTCTACAGTATTAAGCTAATACTCTTCACAGAGCTGAAAGATGTTGCTAAGAACACTGCTAAACTTCTAAGACAGCTTACAGGTCTTGACTATGCTGTACTAAGTCTCGAGAAGATAAATATTGTATCACTACTCTTTCCTGAATATGAAGAATATACTGTCATAACTACGGGTAGCATAATTAGACAGTTAGTAAAGGTACCAAAGCTATGTAAAACAGTTCCAATATATCCAGAAATTGAACTACCAAGCTACGAATCTCCCAGTAGTGGAGTATTGATTGGACATGCTATCGATGGTTCACCAATACGTGTAGAACTGAGTGACCTATACCGTCACGTATATGTTCTTGGATCAACAGGAAGCGGTAAGTCGACCTTTCTACTCAACTTGACAGTCAGGTTATGTGAGAAGTATCGTAACAAGGTTACGATTGTCGTAATTGATCCTCATGGTGACTTAGCTGATAATATAGCCATGTCAGTTCCATATGACAATTATGTTCTTATCGACTTTACTAGAATGAATGTTAGTTATAATCCACTTGAGTTACCACGATACGAGTCTTGGGGTGAACGTGAGATATATATTAGACATATGCTTAACAATCTTATCCGCATATTTGAAGATATTCTACGTTTTGAGCCTGATCGTGCACCATATGTAGTACATATCTTACAGACTGTCCTAGGTCTACTCTATGCTAAGACTGATGCACCAACATTCGTTGAATTATATGAAAATGTTGCTAGGCTACTATCGGGAGAGTATTCTATTGGTGAATATGGTAGTGATCCCATACTCAAGATGAATGTTGAATCTCTAAGGAAGATTCCATCGAGGAGTGCATTATCAGCATTAACAAGGTTAGCACGATTCGTAAGTGATCCACTACTTAGATCAGTATTTTCGGGGTCTACGAGCATAGACTTTGAGAGGCTTTTGGAGGAGGGTTACGTACTAATCTTCAAGATAGATCCATCACAGGTATCGGAAGACGTTAGGCATCTACTACTAGCAACATTGCTAATACGATTATGGTTTGAGTGGCGTAGAATAATAATCAAACTAAAACGAAAGTATGGAGAGGATTGGCATAACTATGCTAGGCATCTATTCCTAGTAATAGATGAGGCACAGCATGTTCTTGATCTACCAATAACTTCTGAATTACTCACAGAAGCACGAAAATTCCATTTCCATTTAGTATTGGCACATCAGTCTCCTGAGCAAATAAGTGAGGAAGCATTTGAGATTGCTTTTACCAATACTGGATTGAAAATTCTCTTCAACATGTCTGGTAAATCGTCTAGCTACATAGCACGTCATGTACATCCTAGGTATAGTCAAGCTATTGAGAACATTCTACCACAACTACCGCAAGGACAAGCAATAGCTATACTACCAGCAAAGGTTGGTGAGTTACCGTACCCACCAATACATGTTTACTGCCCCCCACCTCCAGCTAGGAGGAGAAGTCTTAGAGAATTATATGAGCATAGTATTTCTCTGTTGGAGAAGTATAGGCGTGTTAGGGCTATCACTGCCCTACCTTTCACACCACTTGAGTGGCGTATTCTAGCGTATGTATATGATAATGAGGTTAGGCTGAGAAGTCTACATGAGGTCTCTAAGAAGCTTAACCTAGCTGAAGATGCTGTTAGAGATATTGTTAGGGGGTTAATAGAGAGGAAATTCTTAACGATAAGCAGTGAAGACAGACTAGTTCTGACGCATGAAGCTTTGAGATTTATAGATCCTACGCGTGTAGTAGATAGTTCAAGGCTTGGGGGTCCAATACATAGGTCATTGATAGCACAGGTCTTACATGACCTACGTAGGAGAGGTTATGCATATATTATCGATATTGGGTCTGAACGTGGAGAAGCTCCAGATATAGTAGCCTACGCTATTACTGATGGTTCTTATATTCCTATAGCAATTATAGAGGTTGTAAGTGACATAGTGCGTGCATCCTGTGAATACGTTAAGTCTCTTGTCGAGAAAGTTGAGAAGTATGGTATTAATACACTTATCATTGTTGTACCAAGACAGTTTCTAGATAAGGCACGTGAGAAAGTTGAGAAATGTATCACTAATACTAGGATAAACATCATAGTGGCTGGATATGACATTGAGACAAGTACGGAGATAGAGGTCGAGTATGGTAATAAGAGGATTAAGATAACTCTACCATCTGATAAGGCTCTTGAAGTAAAGATCCTACAGGACAATGGTCATGTTTTAACCATTAGAAAGTTAGTTAC
>JAADDN010000021.1 GCA_013153895.1 Thermoproteota archaeon
TAACGAAATAATAAGAAGAGGAGCACCAGACAACACTACACTAATAATGCTAAAACTAGAGAAAGAGATAAAATAGGCCTAACAAAGACAGCAACAAGAGGGGCCGTAGTCTAGCCTGGTAGGATGCTCGGCTCGGGCCCGAGTGATCCCGGGTTCAAATCCCGGCGGCCCCATCACTTATACTCCCCGTAATCTTCTTCGAAGGTACATTACTACTACTCCTGCTAAAATACTATCACTTTACACGTAATCATGTATAAAGATAATGTATATAAATGAAATCTTGACTTTATAAGAAAATTTTCTCAAAATATTTATAAGAACTATGAAAACTAGAATTATAACGCCAATATCACAGAGATCTATATATGTAGGGAGCCGAAACTTATCTTTACTTTACGATTCCTTCTATCATTATTGGATGGTATATTTACAGATCAAACGTTTAAGTTCTATTAAAAATGCTATAACTAACAATATTATAGTTACTGAAAGACCTGTAGACACTATATTCACATAGGCCATATTAGTCAAATTCACTAAGATACATACAATTAATGTCAATACTAGAGCTGGTATTAGTACAACCTTTAGAAAAAGATTTATAGATTTAGAAACTAGATCTCTCAGCTTCTTATTTATTTTCTCTATTTGGTGTATCTTCTCCTCTAGATTTTTAACATGATTCTCGAGATTATGTATCCTTTCTTCTAACGTATCTGTTCTTTTCATATTCTCATTTCTGGAAATCACATAGTTGTAATTGTAAATAACATTGTGCATAGGCCTGTATAAATAATCGGAAGTGTATAAGTGCTTAATATCTTTCTTGTCAATATTATGACTGTTATCATCAGTCTCTGGCATTTAGATCTCTAAGTCTCGTCGTAGTTTTAGAGTATTCTCTACCATTTAATGTTTAATGATCTCTCTACGGGTTAGGATAGTATTCTTTTTAAAGAAAGAGAAATTCTATAAGTATTCTATTTAAGAGCTTTATTATGAGCTTATGGTTTACTTAAATTTTTATATATTGTCCCCTGGCTTGACTATGTTTTTCTATTTTTCTCACTTTTCTTATATGGTGTTAGATGGTTAGTATTTGTTAGCTTTTTTGAGGGGTTTGAAAGGATGTGCGAGGGTTACAGTTGGGTATAAGATAGTGATGTTTAAAAAGAGTAGTAGATTAGTAATAACTGTGCCAAAGCTTAACACTCTCGGCAAGACAACACTTGCAACAATTATAGTGGCAGTAGCACTTGTAGCGGTTGCGTTAGTAACGTTAATACCACTACCACATGGTATAGCTGCGGCTGCTACAACATCTTCACAGTATTTTGCTATAATATTCCAGAATGTTCCTCCAGTGCTCATAAATAACTCTCAGACGAGTAGCTCGATAACTGTTACTGTTAAGCCATCATCTAGCTTATCATCTGTAGCTTCATCATATTTCACAGATATAGCAGTCCTCTTTGGTAGTCAGCCAGCAACAATAAAGCAGGTAGGTCCACAGGAGTTCTTAGCATGTTACAAGATCTCTAGCAGCAAGAAGGTATGTCTAAAGTTCGAGATACAGGGAGCAACATTCTATACTACAACAACTGGAACATACATTGAGTCTCCACAGCTAGGTATCACTACCATACTATCATTCAACATAGTACTACTCTATGCTAATGCAACAAAGGACTATGAGCCAATCTACATAGAGGTATATGCTCACCCAGCATCAACAACATACTCAACAACGAACCCATACACGACACTGAACGTGACAGGAATACTAGTACTACAGCCATCATACTATGAGTACAAGGTAGCTTCATTCACGATAACTGGAACAAAGATGAAGAATGGATACATAGACTACAAGATCGAGAACATTCAGCCAGCAATAGAGAACCAGGAGAAGACCAACCTATATGCGGCAATGAGCAAGGTATGTATATACTACAAGAATGGTGTACCAACATCAAGCTTCCCATATACTGACGTAAGTGGAATGACAGCAGTAGCATGCGCATTCAAGGAGGTCAATGGTAAGGTGGTGTGGGGACCATACATGGTGAAGTCAGTAGAGATAACAGTCCTAGTATATGCTGGATCAACGCTACTAGGAGAGAAGACGTTCAAGTACAATATAACGGTAGTACAGACAAGCAGTGGAGCATATGCTCTAGAAGCAATACCATCACAGTACTATCTAGAGATAAACACGACCAAGCTAACAACAACACAGCTAGAAGCATTAGAGAAGCATCCAAACGTCACAATAGTATACAAGTTCAGCGGACCATATGGAATCGCATATGACACATCATACGGTGCAACAAAGTTCATAAGTGTATTCGCATTTAAGCCACCAGTAGCAAAGGGAGTATCAGTAGGATACACAACATCAAGTGGCAAGAGTATGGTAGTGAAGGAGGTGAATGGAATATTCTACCTACCAGGATCAGTAACATCAGTCAACGTAAACATAACAGTACAAGCATACGCACTAATGTACAAGACTAACAGCAAGTATAAGGCAGAGTGTGTAGTATCAAAGAGCGGAAGCCTATCCTGTAAGTCATCAACAGCAGCATCACAGGTAGTACTACCAACAACATATCCATATGTTGCAACATCAAGCTCAGTACCAAGCCTATTCAAGATAGTTGCAGTATACGTCAACGGTACAAAGCTAACACAGACGCTAACACCAACCATAGTAAACATGACAGAGTCCGATCTAACAGGACTACAGAACTACACAGTAAAGATAAGCGGCCTAGATGTAAGCAAGGTGAAGTACAAGACTAACATAACGATAGTACTAGCAGAAGCATCAAGCTATGGTAGAGAGTTCAAGATAACGTTCTTCATAGCAAAGGAGCTAACAGCACCATCAACACCAACATTCAAGCTAATTAAGGAGGGAACATTCGTCGTCGGTATAACAGACCTACAGGCACAGGACAAGGTTGGAATAAGCGCATACAAGCTAGTCCTACCAAGCTATAATGTAACAATATCAGTGAAGAACCTGACAGCAAGCTACTACATACTATACTACGGTGAGGGCGAGAACAAGTACGCATCTATAAACTACACCAAGTGTCTAGTAGAGCCAGACTCCAAGTGCGTAACAGCACTACAAGACCTAGCAAAGTATGGCGGACTACTAGTAGGTTACGGAAACATCTACATAGTACCACCAAAGACAAGTCCAACAATGACAGTCAAGGTATACGCTATAAACTATGGTGGACTACTAAGCAAGACTCCAGCAACAGTAACAGTGAACTATGGCACTGACAGATACGATGCATACTTCATACTATACCTAGTAAAGGGCTGGAACATATTCGCAATACCTGGAGCACTACCAACAGGATGGGGCAGCGCATTCGCAACAGTAATGAAGAACCTATACACGAGCGGAGTAGTAACACAGCTATGGTGCTCATCACCAGGACCACTAATAAGCGTTGAGGAGTGTACACTAGAGATGCTAAAGAACCCAGCACCATACAAGAGCGGTATACTATCACCATACGTGTTCTTCGTATATAGCAGCTCATCAAAGCCAGAAGTATACGTGATACCAGTCAAGTTCATAGTACTAAAGCCAACACCATCACCACTACAGGTAATACTAACAATGAAGCCAGAGGTATGGAACGCTATACCAGTAGCATTAACATTCGGAGGAGAACTAAAGAATGTAGTAACATTAACACCAGAGATGTATGGCGTACCAGTGATGCTAATGGTATATAGACCACTGAACCCAAGCCTAATAATAACAGTAGGAAGATGCTTCGCTACATCATCAGGACTATCATGTCAGCCAAATGGCTACATACTGCCAGGAGAGGTACTAATAGCAACATCAACAGTACCAGTAGTAGTACAGATAGTATCCTCGTAATAAACAATCTCTAACTTAGTTTCCCTTTATTTTTAAATTTATTTTTCTCTCTTACTTCCTAATTTAATTATTCTT
>JAADDN010000050.1 GCA_013153895.1 Thermoproteota archaeon
TAGTAAAGCTTTTAAGCAATGCTTTCAATTATTGATCAATGTCGTCAAAGGGTGAGAAAAATTGGAGAGAACATTTTAAAGAAATTCTTATGAAAAATGTTAAGCAGCCATATGATGCTTATATTGATGAGTTCATAAATTTTTTAGATAAGCTCATACGTACGTGGGACATGTCTGATGAAGATATTAAAGGAAAATATGCTTATCATGTTACTCTTCTTCAAGCTCTGAGCAATAGGACTAACGTTATACGTGCTAAGCTTAATGCATATTATGCGTATCTAGTATTTAAGAAGTATGCTAGTGCATATAAGTTGATGAAGAATAAGGTTGTTGCTGGTGGTGAGAGTCTGTACACGTGGTTAAGAATGTATAGAGATGTTATGAAGACCTCATGATTGTTTAGTTAGGTAATGCTTATCTTTAACCTCGTTCTCACTAGATGTCTGTGAAGGATGATATAAGTAGAGCATTGGTCAAGTATGCTCTAGAATTATCTTATGATGATCTAAGTGAGAAGGTTGTAGAGGAAGTTAAGATTAGGGTTCTAGATAGTATAGGTGTTGCTGTTCCAGCATATTTTGCAGATCCAATATATAAGGTCAGGTGCTGTGTATCATCACTATGTTGCTCATCACCACTATGCTATAGCTACATGTTCTCAGATGTTTCTATTCCTCTAGAGTGGGCTTGCTTTCTGAGCACAGGAATGGTCCGGTACCTGGATTTTAATGATACTTACCTATCTAAGGAGCCTCTTCATCCTAGCGACATGATAGGAACCTTGCTCACAGTTGCAGCTTATGTTGATGCTTCTGGTAAAGATCTCATCACATCTATAGCACTAGCGTACGAGGTTGGATGTAGGTTCTGTGATGCTGGTAGCTTGAGAGTTCATGGTTGGGATCATGTTAACTATATTACTATTGCTACAACTTTGGCAGTAGGTAGATTACTTAAGCTTGATGAAAAGAAGCTTAGTGAGGCGTTGTCTATAGCTGCTACTAGTCACGCAGCTATGAGGCAGGCACGTGCTGGAGAGTTAAGTAACTGGAAGGCTTTTGCAACTGCTGATGCTGTGAAGCATGCTGTATATTCCTGTATTCTTGCAGCTGCTGGAGTGACAGGTCCAGATAAGCCGTTTAGAGGAGAGATGGGTTTCATAAAGCAGTTACTTCAGAATGAGTTTGATCCTAGACCAATACTCGAGCTTGAGAACATGCCTAAGCCAGTCAAGGTCTGTGAAACAATAATCAAGCATTTTCCTGTTGAGATACATTCACAGACTGCTGTTGAGGCTTGTCAAGTGATTCGTGAGAGACTTGGAAAGTTCAGTCCTGACGATGTTGAGGAGATAAGTATTGGTACTTTCAGAGTTGGTTATGAGATTATTGTGAAAGATCCTGAGAAGTGGGATCCTAAGACTAAGGAGACTGCTGACCATAGTCTACCATGGATAGTTGCTACAGCACTACTTAATGGTGAGGTATGGCTTGATCATTATGAGCCTGATAAGATAAGAGACTTCAATGTTCTATCTCTACTTAAGAAGACTAAGGTCTACATAGATGATGAAATTGATAAGCTATATCCTGAAGCTATACCTAACAAGGTCAGGGTAAAGTTGAAAGATGGTAGAGAAGCTGAATGTAGGATAGATTATCCTCTAGGTCATCCAAAGAATCCCATGTCTATGAGCGATGTTGAGGCTAAGTTTAGAAGACTAGCATCACCTTACTATACTAAGGAGAGAATGAACGAGATTATGAGCATGGTGAAAAAGCTTGAAGATCTTGATAATGTTAATAAGCTTTATGAAGCACTCATCTTCTAACCTCCTCAAGAACCTTTCTCAGAAGTTCAGGAAGCTTCTCCTGCTCAATCCTGTACTTAGCTTTAAGTGGTGAGTTCCTATTTCTGTGATGTATTACTGCTACAGGTACTTGAACACGCTCAAATGCTGGATTATCATTCTCTGAGTCTCCTAGATACATTATTGGCTCATCTACTTGAAGAATCTTCTTCAACATATCTACAGCAAATGCTTTATCGTACGATACGCTGAATATGTCTACGAATGGATGTCCCTCGTATCTTATAACTTTCAATCCTTTCTTCTCTGCTTCTTGAAGAATCCTCTCAACGAGATCTTTTGGAGGAGGATTCTTCGAAGTTCTCCAGTCTATGCATAGTCCAACTAGTGTTGTTCCAGCCCACTTTTCTTCCAAAAATACATCATATTCTGAAAGTAGTTCTCTTGCTAGAGTAACTATTTCTTTAATATACTTCTCTTTCTCATATACTTCACAGGGAACAAACCTTCTGCCATCTTTTAGAACTATCTCTACACCATTAGAGCAAGCCCATGCATGTGCAAAACTTTCTGTTCTAGGTTTAACAAATGATAGTGATTTTGTCGTAACTATGGCTAGTGGTATATATTTTGAGAGCTCTATGAGAACCTTCTCAACTTCTGGGAACACTCTTGATTCTTCTCTTGATACGTCTACTGGAGCTATTGTTCCATCATAATCCATGAATATGGCATTGACTTTGCAAGGAATCTCCATGTGGTGAAGTAGCTAGTAGTCAATATTTAATATGTGTCCTCTAGTGAATATTCTGCAGATGTCAGAATTCAAGCCGAGGCATGAGATTCTTAAGGTAGAGCCTGTCATAGCTGTCTTAGTTGTCAGTAACTCGAGATTCAGGATGCTTATCGAGAATGGAAAGGTTGAGGACGAGAGTGGCATGTTAGCTGTAAGATTGCTAAGAGAGAGATATAGTAAGGTCAGGGGGCCGATATATGTTCCAAATGATATAGATGTGATTAGAGGATATATTAGAGCATTACCTAGAGATTTCGCGATAAATACCATAATCACTATAGGTGGTACAGGACCTTCGAGAAGAGATAAGACTGTTGATGCTGTATCAGAGTTAGGTAGAGAGCTTCCTGGTTTTGGAGAGTTCTTTAGAAGGTTAAGTGAGTCCAGGATAGGTCCACATGCTATACTTAGTAGAGCTGGAGCATATGTATGTGAGAACTGTGTCGTATTCTGTCTACCTGGATCTCCTGATGCTGTTGAGCTAGCAATTAAGGAGCTCATAATACCGACATTAGAACACATTCTATCTGAGATCTTTAGATAGACACGCTTTTAAACTGTCCACATATTAGTAATCTGTAAGCTAGAGCGATGAGAAAGATGTTAAACGGTACTGAGGAACTAGTATCATACATATTCACTGTCCTAGAGGAGAAGTACAACATAAGGATAGATGATGTACCAGGAAAAGTACTTAGGAACATCGTATCAGAGTTGAGAGAACTTGAGCCGAGAACTGACATAGTTGAGAGATATGTTACGCAGATACTTGTACCTGACTTAAACAAGAAGTACTTCGATAATGTTAGGAAGTATGGAAAGATGTTTGGCTGGGGTCAGGTTGAGAGACAGATACATTTCATGCTTGGAAGACAGTTATCACAGTTAGGTTATACTGTTCACATGAAGCCTATAGTATATTCAACACCTGTAGACTTAGTAATTGAGCAGTATGGTAGGTATCTTCCAGTAATATTATGCTTAGGAAAAACACATATGAAGATTGCTACATATAAATGGAACAAGCTCAAGAACCTCGGAATAGTAAGCTATCTTGTAGAGGTAGATAGAAGAAACTGGAAAGAAGGAAAACTACTTAACGTCATAGATGTTCAAGATCTTGAAGAACATTTTGAAAGATTTTCAAAATATAGACTAGAGATGAAGGTTAATCAATGTGAGCAGAATCTATATGAGATATGGAGAAAATATGTAGATAGAGGATATCTAGCATT
Organism: Thermoproteota archaeon; assembly: GCA_013153895.1. Lineage (GTDB taxonomy): Archaea > Thermoproteota > Thermoprotei > Thermoproteales > Thermocladiaceae > JAADER01. The sequence goes on from JAADDN010000050.1 coordinate 3,845, forward strand.
AAGAAATTATATAGAAGGTAACACAGTTTACGATCTTCTACTAGTAGGATTCTCAAAGATAGGTGTGAAGAAGATTAGAAAGATATCTCCAAACAATTATAATATTATTAGTAGAACTGT
>JAADDN010000198.1 GCA_013153895.1 Thermoproteota archaeon
TATGTCATTTCTAAGCATTTGTGCTTTCTCTATAACTTCTCTAATGATAGGTCTCAATTTATTAATAAACGTTTTATTATTTATGAAGAGTGGTAATATCATGTATAGAGCTCTTGCTCTTTCTTCAATTCTCCTCAACTTTGCTAACATCATTCTAACATAGTTATGAAACTCTTCTAACCCTTCTCTAGTACAGTTAAATGTCTTCTCTATAGTTCTATTACCTATCTTTATCTCAATAATTCCTGGCTTACATACACCATTAACATTTTTTGGAGGAACTATCTTCACTATCTTGATATTGTTCAACATTTTTAGATATGTTTCTAATACATGTCTTACATGAACGTAAGCCCTATACTCATACATTAACCTCAATATATTTCCTACATGAACTTTCTTCTCATAACAATCTAGTACACAGTTAAACATCTTTCTTATACTACTCATATTTGAACATTCTTTAGTACAGTATTTACACGCTTCTCTAACATTTTTATATACTGTCTCATTATGTATACCAAGCTCTTTAAAATATCTCATGTACATGTGTGCTAATGCCTCTGCTATAGCTCTCGCTAAAGCCTTATGAGGCACTTTACTCTCCGCTTCCTTTCTAGCCATTATTACATATATATGTTCAGCAATGTTTAACGATCTCAATGCTCTTGTTAGAGCAGCTGAACACTTATTCTCTTCTACTAGTTTCTCTGCTTCTATGAGAAAGTTTTTACTTCTATTTAACTCTTCTAGAATTTTCTTATTCGTTATGTTTAACTTTGTTACAAGCTTATTATCATAGTTAAGTATCTTCTCTGTAGAGTTTATAACATATTCAGCAGCTCTACATGCAGGTCTTACATGTGTTGCATATATTACTGTTACTACCATTACTACAGCAGCTATCACTGCTAGTACTGCTATCAGTCTCGTTCTAGAGCTCACGAGCAAGCATATGCATAGTTCACCTTTAAGGAAAGCGATGTGAAAAACGTGTTGAAAGAGATTTCTTATCGCTGAACAAGATGGTGAACTTTTTGAAACATGTGAAAAAGATTTTTCCTAAGAATGAAGAATAGATAGGCCTCTGAAAAATGATGAGAGGGCTATACGCAGATTCTCAGACCCCGTCGTACACATCATTACATCTTCAGAACCTGGGCTGGCTCATCACCTCTAGACGCGTCATATAGTAACTTACCTTAATTAATCTTCTCTATCACTCAAGTGTACTTATCATGCATTTATTAACATTTCGTAACTATGTTACTGAAGTAATTAAGTACTTTTCCTAAATTTTTAAAGATATTTTTCATATAACTTTCTAGCTCTTTTTCTTTTTCAGGTCTTGAATAGGTGTATTACACATGCATTTTAGTGTATTGTAGATGAACTATACATGTATGAGAATACTTAAATACTTTCATACATGATGTATATACAAGACCGAGAATGAGTGAAAAAGCTGAATCTTCATACTGTAGTGACATATGCTCGTCAAAGGGAGGGACAGAGTTCGTTGACTGTGTTTTAAGTGAGTACAAGCCCATAATAGGCCTCTTGAGATTCTTTGTTAAGATAGGTAGACTAGATATAGTAGATAGGTTTGCCGGTTCATGTGGTCCTGATGCTGTTGAAGTTCTGAAGGATGCTTTAGACATAGTTGATCGATTATTGATGAGAGCTAGAAAGTTTGATGATAAGCTAGCATGTGAGTGGGGTAAAGTAAGAGGAGATGAAGCAGAAGAGAAATTGTATAGACTTAGGGGAGCTAAGATAGCTGAGGTAGGAGGCGAGAAGTACTGGTATGTTGAATGTCCAGAGAGACCCTCGAGATCTGTTATTGAGAAGTTTCTATGTGAGCTTTATGCTGATAAAGCTAAGGAGGTAATCAACATAATTACAAGCTCAGCATTAGGTAGATAAATATGTCAGCTAAACCTCACAAAAAGAAAACTAAGAAGACAGAGGAACAACAAGCTAAGGAAAGTGAAACAGCATCACAGTCTGTATCAGCAAGCGAGTCAAGAACTAGCAAGGGAACTCTCCTGCTAGGTCTTCCAACAGGAACCTTCCTATCAATATCTATGAGAGTCCTCATAAATGTTGAAGCTTTAAATGCAGTTGAACCTATAGGAAACATAATTCGTCATAGGAGAGCAACAATAATAGTACCTATGAGAGGAGCATTAAAAGTCGTCACTGTTCCAGCAATATCTGGAGAATGCCTCAAACATGCTTATCAGTCTTGGCTTGCTAAGATAGCAGATCTAAGAGGATTACCGGTATGTGAGTGGTGTAGACGTGGAGAGTTCATAAAACATGGTGCTGAACAGTTCCTAGAAAACGAGATTAGAGAACTACTGAAAGAAGTAGAAAAAGCTAAAGGTGAGGAACTTGTTAAAAAGATCACTGCAGTAGAAGCAAAGATAATTCAGCTATGCGTTGTCGAGGATGTTGGAGGCTTCATGCTTCCTACTACTGTACCTATAAGAAGAGTCTCTAGAGTACAATTCTCATATGCTGTTCCACCATACTCAGAAATTGAGAATGGTGCTGCAAGACTTGAGCCTCAGTTTCATACTCGTCAAGTTTCCTCAGCTATAGTAGGTAGGGCTGGTGAGGAGGCTGGTCAAGCAATATTTTATGTGGAGTCAGGTTCCTCTGTCTATACTCTAACGATAAATATAGATGTATCAGGTATAGGATACACTAGCACAGGACAGATTCAGGAAGCTGTGAGTAAGGAAGAGAGAATTGAAAGAATTAGGACGAGCATACTTGCGCTAGAGAAGATGATGAGCACGGGCCTGTGGGGAGCAAAGCTAGGATACTATCTACCATTTAGAGAAGTCCTAAGCTGTGTAGCAGTTCTAGCAAGACCCATACCTATCACAGTAACACCAGGACACTACCTGAACTACATAGCAGACACTGTGAGAAGAGGTTTAGAGAACAAGAAAGTTCTAGAAAATAACAATATCAGCGAAGACGTATACATGATATGCTACGTCAAGTCAGGACACGAGAGAAGAGAAATTGAGGAAGAGTTAGAGAAGCTAAAGGACGTAGAGATAGAGAGAGCAGATAGTATTGAAAAGATGTTCGAGAAAATCATAGAGAAGACACTAGAATTCGAAAGTGGACAATGAATCTCAAGATAGTTAAGATAGTGCTAAAATATCATTGGGGATACTGGATACGTGCAGCACTATCAAGTGCTAGAGAAGCAACACATCTAGTACCACTTCCCTGTACAATATATGGAGCATTTACGGGATGCATAGGCAGAACGATACAGACCATCTATAAGGTAAATAATGCGGAGGTAAAGATCGTAAATAATGAGCTGATACTGGAGTGGCCCTACATACTTAAAGAATCAATAATAGCTATATACGTTAGATTAGACAATGGACACTGCATCGCGATAAATGATATTACTAGACACTTCCAAGGACCATACATAAGATTAGAAAACATAGCTAACCCACAGATGAGGTTTGGAGTAAGACCAACAGGTAAAGTATATGCTCCCTGTTCCACGTTCACTATAAAGATAGTAGTAAATATGGAGAAATTCAAAGAAGTTATTAGAAATATCTTAAAAGAAGATGTTAAGAATAGTGATATAGAGCGTATTCTACTTACATCAGCATTATCAATAACAAGAATAGGATCTCTAGAATCAGTAGTAACTGTGGATAATGTTAAGATTCTTAAAGCTAACGTAGAGACCGTTGATGAAAATATAGCAAGAATATATAAGAAACAACATCTTCAATACGCTTTTGAGATCATGGGAAGTTTAGAAAATTACTTTCAAACTTATGATATAATTACACGATTCTGGACTATTATAAACGTACCTGACTGGAAATGTGATGAGTATTGGTATATCAAGAGAAGACTAGTTAGAAATATAATATATGCAATACCTGTGGAAAACGCTCTATAT
>JAADDN010000187.1 GCA_013153895.1 Thermoproteota archaeon
TGGGTGTTTTTCTTTGAAGTGTTTGTATATGTTTGATAGTGTTTTGAATGCGTTTTCTCCTTCTTCTATTTCTTCACCACAAATCTTACATCTATTCCCCTCAACATACTCCTCACGCAAAACCTTAGCAACCTTAGACCAAACCACACGACCCATATCAAGTCCCTGTTACGATCTGTGTATTAGCTTGCTAATTAAGATGTAGCTGCGTCTCTAGTTACATTCTAGTCATGTATTCTTTCTCTTTTTAAAGTTAGCTTTACGTTACTTTTAGGAGACTGCTGGACTAGTTGGGTATTAGTTTTCTCTTCTGATATATTCAAAGAGAGAGCTACATGTATGTGAGATCTAAGAAGGATCTCGAAATTATTTTGGAGAATGTTAAACAATTTTCAAGACCGAAGATTGAACTTGAGCAATATATTACAGATTCCTCAATAGTTGCAGAGCTGGTATGGCTATCCTATATGAGAGGAGAGATCACAGATTCAAAGATTCTAGATCTTGGTTGTGGTACAGGTAGGTTTGCTATAGCTTCTGCTCTTCTAGGTGCAAGATTAGTCATATGTCTAGACGTTGATATTGATGCTATTAATGATGCTAAAATGAACATTCTTAACCTAGGAGTTGACTCTATTATAGATCTAGTAGTTGCTGATGCTAGACACCTACCTTTCAAGGGCTCCATATTTGATGTAGTATTTCAGAATCCTCCATTTGGTATTCAGAGTAGAAGAGGAATGGATATAGAGTTTCTGAAGTCTGCAGTAAAGGCTGGGTCTAGGATATATACCATACATAAGGCTGAGACCGTGGACTATGTTGTTCGTAAGGTACAGGAGTTTGAGCGTAGGGTATCAGTAATTGGTAAAAGAGTCATTAATATACCGTTAATGTATAGTCACCATAGGAAGAGGATTCATAAAGTTGAGGTAGTGTTACTCTACGTCTATTAGCATCATGTTACTATGCTTATGAGTCCTCTAGGAACATACATGTAGGGTAATGTAAAGTTTAGTAGTGTTTCCCTCTCTTTTGTAAACTTTACATCTCTAAGTATCTCATATAGTTTACCTGAGATCATTACACCTTTGACAGGTTTCTTCTCTCCTTTTCTAATTATCCATGAGCAAGGTGCTGCTACACTAAACTCTCCTGTGACGGGATTACTAGTGTGCGCGCCTTGTACATAGTCTACTAGTAGTATAGGTTCCTCACTATTATATACTTCGTCCAGCTTTATTGTTCCTGGTAGTATCTCTATGTTAGTGTATGATATACCTGGCATTGATGAGTATCCTCCTCTAAAACCATTTCCTGTACTATCCATATCTATCATAGATCCCCAATATATGTTCGATATTACTCCTTTAAGAACACCATTCTCTATGAGCACGTTTCTTCTTGTAGGAACACCCTCATCATCAAATGGAGCACTTGAGAGTCCTCCAGGTACTATTGCATCATCTATCAACGTGAGCTCTCTTGAAAATAGTTCTTGCCCTATCTTATCTATGAAGGGACTCATCTTTAATGCAAAACTACTTGCAGTTAACATAGGTTTTATAGTGTTAGATAATAATTCTGAGAGTGCTTTAGTAGTTAAGACCACGCTTAAACTCTTTTCCTCTATCTTAATAGGATCTAGCAGACTTTGAGCTTTCTCTTTAGCTTTCTCGTAGACTTCTACGAGATCTACTAACCTTGTCTTACTGTAATCTGCCTCGTATACTCCTGGAGTAACGTATGATCCTTTTCTTGCATTAACCTCTATAAATGCTATAGACGTTGTCTCACTATATGTTGCTTCTACACCTTCACTATTTAATAGAAATATTTTGGAAAATGATGTACCTATCTCAGCTACCCAGAAGCTAAATACTTGCTTATCCTTTTCATACTCCTTAAGAAACTTATTAACGTTATCTAACACGTTGTCTATAGTCGTGTTCTCAAGCTCTGGACTATATATGTCAGGTACATTAGGAAACTTTCCTGGATGTGGTAGTCCTCTCCATTTGTCTACTCTTGAACATATTCGTGCTATCTTACATGCTTTTTCTACTAGATCTACAGGACTCTCACTTATCTTGCTAGTATATACGAATCCTACTCTCTTATCTACTATAACTCTCAGTCCTAGTCCTTTCTCCTCTGTTACAGATGCTGTCTGGAACCTTCCTTCTCTACATTCTGCAGATATCTCTCTAGAATATTCACAATATACATCTCCTTCAATTCCTCTATCTCTGAGAACCTTGAGCACACGATATGCAAGATCTACAACATCATCCATGATCTATCTCACAGTACTATGATATGCTAGTACTAAAGTATTTTTACTAGCTTAGATTTAAGGCGAAGTAGAACCTTCAGAAGATCTAGAGCAACATCAGTCTTATCTATAACATGACTATTAAGCTCATGTATGATCATCTCTACTATCTCAAAGAGAGGTCTCACAATTAGGCTTCTTAGGCATCTATAAAAGTCTTCTGATAAGATAATACTTGGATTAATGATTAAAGCTCTTGCAAGAGGTTCAGAAAAGATCATTGGTACTAGATCACATACCATATAATCGATAGAGTACAAGACATCTATCAATTCTCTATCCTCTCTCACAGCTTTAGCAAATCTCAGCACAGTCTTCTTCAAGCTTCCTCTAGTCATATTATCGATCACTAGATTACCAATACATGCTCCAAGTGGTCTTAATGATGATGAGAAACAGGCTACATAGCTCATTATAGCGTCCTCCCACATGTTCTTAGGCTTATAATGAATATTGTATAAGAACTCTTGAGTAAACTCTCTCGTAACTTTGTTAATAAATCTCTTAACATTTCTCAGATAGTACTCATATTCTCTACAGAGAGAATCTAGGTACCTATGATCAACTATGATTGCAAAGTTCTCATGATCTGGCCTCACTGGTCTAGCAATGTCCTCTACAGTATCTATCCTTAAAGTAAGTGTATCAACTCCCATGTACGTGCATATCACATCAATATAGTTATCTAACATGCTGACAAGCTGACTCACAGGTTCAGCGCTATTAACCTCGTTCATCTCGTCACACAGCCTGGGCTCATCATCTGTATTGCTTCTCTGTATGTTCTTTATCACTGTTTCTCCTCTAGTTCTCTCTTAGGATCAAGTTAAATACTTCTCTACGTGATATTTCTATGTGACCCTTATATTAACCTTCCCTGACTCATCTGAGAGAGGTAGAAAGCTAGCGGATGCGATGGGAATTGAAAGTGTGCCTGTAGAGTATAAGATGTTTCCAGATGGTGAGGATTATGTTAGAGTACCTGTAGAGGTTAAGGATAGAGATGTAATAGTTCTATCTGACCTATATCCCGAGCAAGATAGAAAGATATTTCGAACATTATTACTCATAGATGCTTTAAGAGATCTAGGAGCAAGAAGAATATTCCTAGTATGTCCATATCTAGCATATTCTAGACAGGATAGAAGGTTCAGAGATGGAGAAGCTATTAGTCTCAAGACTCTAGTAAAAGTTTTTGAGGATCTAGGAGCAGACTATATAGTGACGGTAGATGTTCATAAACCTCAAGCATTCTACGGATCAAAAGCAAAATGCATAAATGTGGAACCATTTGAGAAGTATGCAAGATACGTGAGAGAGAACATAGGTGATGATGTGATAGTTCTCAGTCCTGACATAGGATCATTATGGAGAGCTGAGAAGATAGCTAAGATCTTAGGAACATCATACGACTATTTTGAGAAGTATAGGGATAGAGTTACAGGTCAGATAACTATGAGACCTAGACAAGTAGATGTACGTGATAGAAAGGTCTTGATCATCGATGATATAATAGCTACTGGAGGAACTATAAGGGAAGCAACTAAGATACTTAAGAATATGGGTGCGAGAGAGATTCATGTTATTGCAACTCACTGTCAATTTCTGAACAATGCTGATAAGAAGATAATTGATGAAGGAGTAAAATCAATAATGTGTAGTGACACTATAGAGTGTAATCATAGTAAGATAACAATATTCGACATAATAGCTGAACACTTACGTAAACTGATAACATGAGCAGCATAGTCTGTGGAGTAGATGAAGCCGGTAGAGGACCTGTAATAGGACCTATGGTCATAGCTGTAGCATGTATAGAGGAGGAGAATGTAGGAAAACTAAGTGAGATAGGTGTTAAAGATTCAAAAGAGCTTAGTAGAGCACAAAGACAGATATTATATGAAAAGCTTAGAAGGATATTAATATTTCATGACTATGTCATAGTTAGCCCGGAAGAGATTGATAAATATGTACGTGAGAATAAGTTAAACATTCTTGAGCTAGAGAAGATCAAGGAGCTTGTGAAGAAGGTTTTAGAGAGGTTCCCAGATAAGAGGATCATTATCTATGTTGACTCTCCAGATGTCAAAGCTGAGAGGTTTGAGAAAATGTTGAAGAATAGTCTCAGTAGTGATAGGGTGGAGATATATGCTAGACATAGAGCTGATGCAACGATACCTATAGTATCTGCTGCAAGCATAATAGCTAAATATGTTAGAGATAGAGAGATAGAGAAGTTGAAGCTGAGGTATGGAGATTTTGGTAGTGGTTATCCTAGTGATCCTAGGACGATAAGGTTCTTAATATCATACATCTCTAGACATGGTGAACCTCCACCAATAGCGAGGAAGACTTGGAGAACCTGTAAGAACATTATTAGAGAGTTGAAGAAGGGTAAGCTATTTGAGTGAGAATGCACTAACTAGCTTGTTGATGAAGGTCTACAGCTCTGACTTGATGAAGATAAAGGTCGGGTCTGACTATTCTCCTAACTCTATTATTATTCCCTCGTTGAATCCGCCTCTCTCAATTCTCTTGACTTCCTTCTGCTTAAGAACATCATCGAGCGAGAATCCATCTAGTCTAAGTATTGTCTCTATGACTTCGAGAACATCTGCAGCCTCTTCTGGACTAGGATTTCTAATAAACTCCTCAACCTCCTCTCTCAACTTCTCTAGAAGCAGAAGCTTGAGCCTCTCTCTATCTCTCACCTTCTCAACTATTCTGAACACTTTACCTTCTCTCTCAAGTAGTTCAGGTATCTTATCTCTCACGAGCTTCTTCACGCTTCTACTAGTCTCAAAATACTTATATAGCCTAGCTAGGCTAATCCTCGATGCCTCGATGGCACTGGTCTGTCACTGATGAGGATATAATAGAGATGGCATTTAGAAAATTTGGAGTTAGGGTTAATCCTGAGCAGGTAGTTAAGGCTGCTGGAAGAGAGTATAGGATAAGCTGGAAGAAGGCTATAGAGACTGCAAGATTCATAAAGTACATGACTATCAAGCAGGCAGAGTGGTATCTTGAGCAGGTAATTAAACTGAAGATGCCTATACCAATAAGAACATTCAAGAAGAAGCAGGCACACCATACAACACCATGGGAAGGATGGCCAGTAGCTAAGTGGCCTGTCAAGGTAGCTAAAGCATTTCTAGAAGTACTTAAGAATCTCGAGAACAATGCAATATATAAGGGACTGAACGTTGATAGAGTAGTAATAGTTCACGCAGCAACACATAAGGGAAGAAAGATATGGAACTACATGCCTAGAGCATTCGGAAGATCAACACCATGGGTACAGGACACAGTACACATAGAGCTAGCAGGTGTAGAGCTTCCAGCTGAGAATGTTCCAAAGAGAATAAGACTAGTACCAATAAAGTGATGAATCAGGCTCTTACTGAGAACTGATGAAGTTCTTTTCAAGCTGACTTAACAAAAAGAAAACACCTAAACCCACAATCATCTCCAACACACAGAGCCGATCTACATTCAACAATATTGAAACCATTCCTCATAAATAGAGAAACAAGTTCACCACCTGTAAGTAACCTAGCATGAGTATAGAAGACTGATGATCCTGTAATCTTCTTCTCAACATACTTTCTACCAATCCAGGACTCTCTAGGAACTATACATACTAGAACCTTTGAACTATCTTTCAAACACCTATAACATTCCTTCACAACCCTCTCATAATCATCTACAAAGCATATAGTGACTATTATCATTACATAGTTAAGACATTTATCACGTAGTGGCAACATCTCTCCAATAGAATTTATAACATCTATATCATACCTACTCTTACATACTTTACACATAGTGAACGACGCATCAATACCTATACAGTATCTTCTCAGTTTTGTGAAGTAGCAGGTTCCTGAGCCTATCTCGACACCTCTCCCATCAAGATTAAATGATTGAACTAGATTCTCCTCTTCTAAAGCAAGATCAATATTTTTAAGATACCAGCTATCATATTTATCTACATTTTTATCAAATATGTCTATTATGCTTCTGATTTTATCCACGTACTATGTAGTTAATGATGACAATATTAATGTTTTCAGTCTACCTATCGTTCATCATCTTCAGCCAGCGACCTCATCATCACTATATGATTTCACTAATAATGGGGAATTATCTCTTTATCTGAATGATTCTATGAAGAATAAGGTATAACTGAGAGCAATCATGTTGTCAATATTTTGCTACTATGAGAATCTTTATATTACGTTGAAGCATGTTAATGTTCTATGAAACCTAGTATAGTTCTTACATCTGATAGATGTCTAATGTCTAATTATGATCCATTATGTCTTGGTGCTGCTGCAGATCTTCCTGTAGGTACTATTCCTAGGTACATCATGTTCAGGTTCGTGTTGCCTAGACTTCCAGAAGATGATGAGGGTAGGGTCATATTTGCACCTTACTGTATAAGGAAGGTTGAAAGCATACTTGCAGAGAAGTTTGGGAAGGATGTTATTGTTGTTAATCCTGATAAGCTAGGTAAGGTAGTTAATGAGCATACTAAGATAGTAGCTGTATCGACTATCGACCCGCTCTCTATTGGTCCTCCAGTAACAACGTTCTGCGAGCTCTTGAGAGGATACTCAGGACCTATAACGTACATATCTGAAGAGTTTAGGAGACTGATGTTTAAGTTAAGAAGGTTGAAGACAAGGTACAGGTTTAAGGTTGTTGTAGGTGGTCCTGGTGCTTGGGAGCTTGCAGATTCTAAACTTGTTAGAGAATATTCTATAGATCATTTACTGATTGGTGAGGCTGAGGAAGATCTTGTAGAAGTATTTACAAAAATTATTGAAGGTCAGGATGTTCCTGAGATAGTGAAGATGAGGACTAGCGTTAACACTAGGTTTAGACCTATACTTAACCCATCTATCTGTGGTCTTGTAGAGATTACACGTGGATGTGGAAGAGGCTGCATGTTCTGTTCACCAACAACGAGACCTTTCAGGTCAGTTCCTCTTGACGTTATAGCTCGTGAGGTTAAGATAAATTTGAAGTATTGGAAGACTATTCACCTTGTTACAGAAGACTTCTTGAGGTATGGTTCTAATAGTTTTCAAGTTAATAAGAATTCTATACTAAAGCTCATATATATGTTAAAGATGTTAGGTGTAGATAATATATCACCAATACATACAACATTTGCAACAGTTGTTCAAGCACCTGACATTATTCATGAGATACGTGAGGTCTTTGAAGTAGATGTAGATAGGGGAAGGTACATAGGAACTCAGATAGGTCTAGAGACAGGTAGTTCTCGACTGATTGAGAAGTATATGAGAGGTAAAGCTAAACCCTACACTCCAGATAAGTGGTGTAACATTGTTGAAGATGCTTGTAATATTCTTCACGAGAATGGTTGGATACCTGTAGTAACGTTAATACTTGGCTTACCTGATGAGACAGACGACGATGTTTATAAGACTATAGAGCTCATGGATAAGTTGAAAGATCTCAACCTTGTATGGGTTCCCTGCCTATTTACATCACTAAGAATCTCGCAGCTTAAGGAGCATGAGCCTCTGAGAAGAGATACTATGAGGAGATGTCATTGGGAGCTTATTGCAGAGTGTTGTAAACTTAATATTAAGATAATTGAGAAATTTGTAAACAATTACTTCAAGATCTCTAAGAAAGGACCTATAAGGAGATTTCTTTACTCTAGAGCATTTAATTTAATGAGGAAGATTTTTCTAGAAGTATATAATGAGGTTATGAGGGGCGAAGTTCCACCACCAATCATAGTTAACTTCTCTAGAGAAAACTTCTAAGGATATTCTAGATATCTTGTTGTGGTAGCTCGAACGCCCACTTGATCTCTAGTGCTCTAGCTATATTTAAGTCTAGTGAAGCTACATCATCAGGATCTACCTCATGAACATCATATTTTCCTAATGCTGATATTAACATCTGTGTCTCAACTTTAACGCTCTCTAGATAGTTTATTACTCCTTGTTCTCCTTTTACGAGTGCTGATATTACTAATGGTCTACCTATGTATATTCCTGATGCTCCTAATGCTAGGGACTTAACTACATGTGATCCATCGTATAGTCTACCTGCTGGTAGTAGTGATAACTTATTATCAATTCCTAATAATCTTGCTCTTCTTATGAATGCTAGTGAGACTAGAGTTGGATATCCTAGATGCTGCATTGCTACGCATGGTGCCATTGCTGTTCCACCTTCTTTTCCGTCTATCACTACTGCATGTGCTCCTTCTTCAAAAGCTATCTTTATGACCTTCATAGCATCTTTGAAGGGTCCTAGCTTTATCCATATTCTAACTCTCGGATAGTTTGTTCTCATGTTACGTATCATTCCTCTAAGTATCTCCTCAGTGTATGTTCCTGGAACACTGTACCTAGTTACGTACTTCTCTTTTCCTGTATCTTCTATAAGGTACTTCTGTTTCAGTCTTTCTACTTGTTCTCTAGGTATCTTAATTATTCCTCCAAGTCCAGGTTTTGCTCCTTGACCGATCTTTATTTCAAATCCTATCTTACCCTCCTCTAGATATGGTTCAACATCTTTATCACTATACACCTTGTTCCATAGTTCATCATATGCATCTTCAACGCTCTGTTGTATTATTACTCCACCATACTTATCAATGTTTGTGAGATATGCCATGAGCCTCTCCTTGAAACATGGGTGCCCTCTTGTGAGTCTTTTAGAGTAGCCTCTAACTGTTGCAACGTTCTCTCCAATTCCATATATTATGCCCATTTTAGCACAAGCTTTAGCTATGGGTATGGAGGTCTTGCTAGCTATTGCTGTGCTTCCCATTGTTCCTGCTACTATGGGCATGGATACCTTGAATCCTCCTAGCTCACATTCTAGATTAACATCTTCGAACGTTGGTTCTCTAAGTAGGTCAACCATCTTGTCTAGTCTCTTAGGTGTGAATGCTGGTGGTAACAGGATTATTGTCGTGTCTAGGCTTGGAAATCTTGGGTATCGTGGTAATGTTACTGTTGATCCTAGTACAGCTGTTCCATATTCCATTAACGTGCCGAAGGGGTATATTGCATCTCTTCCTTTTAGTGCTCTCCTAGCTATTTCTGCTACAGGGTAATCTTTTATGAACTCTTTAGCTCCTGTTAGTAGTCTAAGTTTTCCTAGAAGCCTAAGATGTAGTCCAACTATGCTGAACAACATGTTCTGCTCACGGTGTTGGTGCTATTCCAGCAACCTTCGGGTATGGTCTGGACTCCCATACTGCTCTTAGACCACATATGTACCTCGTCAATCTTTCAACTCCTATTCCGAAGCCCGCGGTCTTGAGCGGGTACAGCTCCTTAAGCATCTCAAGATACCACCTATACTTGTTAGGATCCTCACCAGTCTCCCTCATCCTCTGGATGACCTTAGCAGGCTCATACTCACGCTCTGCACCTGAGATAGCTTCACCAAACCCCTCTGGATACAGCATGTCGAAGTCGAGAAGTATTCCAGGTCTTGTAGGATCTTCTCTATCGTAGAATCCTCTAGCACCTCTAGGATACTCAGTAACAAATATTGGAGTATCATGATGAATAGATAGTACCTTCTCACACTCCCAAGGTATCTCAGTACCATACTCAAACTTACAGTTCAACTCTGTACACAGGATCTTATGAGCATCCTTATACGTGTACCTTGGGAAGGGAGGCTTGAAGTCTGGAAGAGATCTGTTCAACTTCTCCTCAAGCTCCTTACCATGAACATCCTTAACATACTTCACAACATAGCAGAACAGTTCTTCAGCAACCTTCATAGCATCTTGATACGTGGCATTATACATCTCTAGATCAACTTGAAAGAACTCTACAAGATGCCTACCAGTATAGATGCTATCTAGAGGCTCAAGTCTCACATTTGGACTTACGAAGTATATCTTTCCTAGTGATGCAGCCATGTACTGCTTATAGAGTATTGCGCTACTCATAACCTTATACTCATGACCATAAAAGTCGAATGTTACTTGTTTAGCACCTCTAATACCTGGATCTGTGACAGGACCTATAATTGGTGGAAGAACCTCCACGAAACCCATAGAGTCAAGCTTCTCACGGATAGCATGTAGTATTGATGCCTGTATCCTAAATACTAGCTTATACTTCTCCTCTCTAGCCCATCTCCAGGAATATCTCAACCATTCCTGAAGAAACTTTCGATAACGCTCCTTATCAGCAACCATGTTCTCAAACTCCTTAACGGCTGGATGTAGAGGCATTAATTCGTCGAAGTTGAGACCCTTATTTAAGCTTGCTGATACGATGACGACAATCTGACAATTTAGTAATGATCTCTTGAAGAGAATAGTCGAGAAAGGCATGTGTAATTTCTCTTTTCTGCCTCATCCTGAGCCTTCACTTTCGACAGTCTTATCTATAGGAGGACTATACTTCACATATATCTCCCAGTACTTCTCAATGTTCTTGACTTCTCTTAACGTCAGTCTGTCAGTACTTATGAGACCACACCTCATTGCATGATCTACCAACACTATTGCTAGCATAGCCTCAACTACTGGTACTGCTCTGATAGCTATACATGGATCATGTCTACCTCTCACCTTTATCTCGACCTCTTTCAACTTCCTTATATCTACCGTACGTAGTCCAGAGGCTATTGATGATGTAGGTTTGAAATATACTCTAACTATTATTGGTTCACCAGTACTCAGACCTCCAACTATCCCACCTTGAACATTTCTAAGATATTTAACATATCCATCCTCTATTATGAGAGAATCAGCTGCCTCTGAACCAAACATCTCTGAAAGTCTTATTCCTAGTCCAAACTCTACTCCAACAGTTCCAGGTATGCTCATCATAGCCTTAGCTATGTCTGCCTTAAGCTTATCGAAGACAGGATCTCCTAATCCTGGAGGAACATTAAACGCTACTACTTCAACACAACCACCAACACTGTCACCTCTTCTCTTAACATCATCTATAAGGTTCATTACCTTTCTCTCAAATTCAGGGTCGAACGTTTTTACAGGTGATAGTCTAGATCTCATCAATATTTGAGGATCTTGAACATTTTTCTCCAACTTTAGCTTACCGACAGAACGTACATAACCTATGATGAGAATACCGAGACTACATAACAGCTTCTTAGCTATGGCTCCAGCTGCTACTCTTGCAGCAGTCTCTCTACCACTAGCTCTTCCTCCACCACGATAGTCCCATGCATCTAGACCATACTTTCTTATCATCTGTAGATCAGCGTGTCCTGGACGTGGAGTATATTTCAATTCCTCGTAAGGTGACGAGTCCACATCTCTATTCCATATAATGATAGTGACAGGACCGCCAGACGTTACTCCACGAAACACGCCACTAATTATCTCAGGAACATCAAGCTCTCTACGAGACGTAGAATACTTATGTCCAGGTCTCCTCAGAACTAGTTCTCTATAGATGTCCTCCCAAGATAATGGTAGTCCAGCTGGAACACCATCAACAACTACTCCAATAGCTCTACCATGAGACTCTCCAAACGTCGTTATCCTGAATAGGAGACCGAAACTGTTACCCGGCACCTCTCTCACCTATATCGATAAGTTCCTAATATGTTTACTCTTCTCATATAATATTAAGAGTCTTGATATAAGTTCTCTAGCAACATCATCAGGAACATCATGCACATTTATGATGCCCTCAGCTATGCTTAGAGCAATACAGAGATATATTGCTAATATGTACTCACGAGAACTTGAAACATAGCTTAAGAAGCTTCGCAAGGTGTCAGGTCCGTAAAGTGAGGAGAGAAGCTTCAATACATGCTTAGCTAGTTTACATAGCAGATTTTTAAGATCCGTACTACTCGTTAATAGCTCTCTAAGCTCCTCGTCTAGCTTCTCAACGTTTATGCTCACTATCCTTCTCTCACGCTCTCATCTATGAGAATGTTATCTGGGTTGAATCCCATCTCCGTGAGCAGCCTCTTCACACGGTACCTATGGTCTCCCTGTAGCTCTATGACGTTACCGTGAACTGTTCCTCCCGCTGCTAGCTTCTTCTTCAGCTCCTTAGCTATGTTCTCTATATCTAGCTTCTTAGCATCTGCTCCATCTATCTCTATGACGGTGACCATATGCCTCCTCCTTCTCTCTAACCTTATCCTCACTATAGTCTGCTCCTTAACTATCGATGCCTCTAATGGAGCCTCCTCCTTACCTAGCAATGACTCAAGCAGCTGATCCACGTCCACGTTATTGGGCTTCTCGCCCACGAGCTAGGATCCCCGTATTTTTACTCGTATAGGGGTGTTTTAAGTATTTCTAGATTCCTAACTGAAGAATCTGTTTCTAAACATAGGTCAACGTGTCTCTATATAGTCTAATCTTTACATTACCCATCACAGCTACGAGATCAGTTATCGCAACAAGATATCTAGTACTCATGTTGAGCATGTTAGATAGACCTAGCACATTAACACACTCAACAGGCACCTTAACGTCAATAATTGGTTCATTCTCAACATTCTTCTCCTCACATACAACTTTTATCTCTGGCACAGCTATAGTTTTAGGAAAGTCCCATAGATCGAAAGGTTGAGAGAACATTCTCAATCTACAGCTAGTTAACGTTCTTCTTCCAGTCACTAGTGATCCAAGACAGTAGTAGTCTAGGTCTCCTAACTTAACTAAGAATCCTATAGCTATCTCTACAGCAGCAGGAAACTTCTGAGGCTCAATACTCACCTTAACACATAGTCTTCTCCCCTCTCTACATAATGGAAGTTCCATTCCTAGGTCAAATACTGTACACCAGGGTAGAGATTCTACAGGAATAAGATACCTACCATCTTGAAGCTTCTTAGCTGATAAATTTCTAACAAGCTCTATAGTTGATGCTCTGTACAATCTTGACAACTGATCAATAGATCCAAGCGTCTTCTCCTCATACCTCGAGTACACTAAGGTAAACTTTAATCATGATTAATTAAACATTCTCTACTAAACCGTGAAGGTGATTTGTGACAAGGTAGTAGCTCATGGTCATGGTATGATAACTGCTAAACATAGAAATACTATGGAGATCACAAAAGATAACTATGTAACAGAGAGAGGCACCTGTATAATAGCATGTTCAGCAGATAAAGCATTAAGAGATCTTAGAGAAGACCTTAAACAGTTAATCAAGAATGATAATACTGTAGTCGTAGTTAAGATAAGATGCGTAGACAAGTTTGAGATAGTACTCTGCAGAGGTTCAAGTAGACTAACTCTGAGTAGCGATAGAAAGATAGTGATAAGAAAGAGCAAATACGTAGATGATGCTACACTATGTATAGAATCTAATAAAGGTGCAGCAGACCTAGATAGAGGACTTATAAGCAGATTATGTATGTGTGATGTTGTTGAGATTCAGATATGTGCAATAGAGCTAGAAGATCCTACCTAGATAACAAGTATGCAGCAAGTGAAGTAAATATGGGTATAGAAAGATTATCCTCTACACCATAAGCTTCAGCTAGAGCTGCAACAATCGAGACTATGAGACTTGAGAGAGGTCTCAACCCCATTAACAGAAGCGCTACATAATATGCTGCAATACCTGTAAGACAACCCTCAAATGTGACTATAGAGAAAGGTAACCTATGTCTACCATATGTAGCTCCAGCTAGAGCACTCACAGTATCATATACTGCTAGTCCAAGTATGCCATATATTGCATATACGTGAAATAGAACGTAGCTACATAGTACTCCTATAGAACCCATAAGTATACCAACAAAACTATACCTTCTCTCATAATCTCTCTGAGCTATATCGAGAAGCTCTCTCATCTTAGCTTCAAACTTCTGAAATGATAATTGTAACTGATTAATCATGTTCTGAATAGGCTGATTAGAGAGCTGAGGTAATATTTTTGAGAATGTTCTTGCAAGAACTTCTAACTGACTTCTAAATGCTTCAAATATTATAGTCCTCTTGAAATATATTACATATATCATACAGGCTATAAATGTTATAATTACGTAACATACGTCAGGTCTAACAATCTTAAGATACTGGTGAACTATTATGGGGAGCGTGAGAAGTGATGAAAATACTGCATGAATTATCTTCCTTATAACTATTCCACGCCTATTTCTATCTTTCACCACTTCTCAATAACCTGATCCTCACTATCTATTAACTATATCGCGTATCTGCACTAAGATGCATCATGAGTCTCTGACCTGGTGAAAACACTTTTGAAACCTTCTCATCTGGATCTCTTATCTGAGGTACAACCTTACATATACGATAATACTTGATATCTCTACTAAAGTCGTTCACTATATCATTCAACTTCTCTAACTTCGTGTCTATGATAGCTATGGCAGGTCCATTACCAGATATCAGAACCTGCATAGGCCTATACCTTCTTCTTATAGCATATATTAACGAGAGATTGTAATTCAATAAGAATCCTATATATATCGTGTTTAGAGAGCCAGCTTCTAGAGGATCTTTTAATGCAAGATTAAAAATTCTCTCATACAATCTTACTAGATTCTCATCATCTCTCATTCTTCTAAAAATTTCACGCATATTGTCGGGACGTTTCCAGGTTCTGAATAGTAGTATAAGTACTAGAATATCATCATCTATGTCGGCTATCTCTAATATCTCATTAAGCTCATTATCAGTATATATTAATCCGCCTAGCGTGCTTGCTGTAGCATCATCTAATGCTCCTGTAAATGATATTCCTAGCTCTCTACATATTTTACAGCTCAATGTTATACATTCTCTCAATGTCATGTCTGGTCTTGAGAGAGCAGATATCCCGAGAGCTACTCCAGTTGTTACACTACTACTGCTCTTTAATCCACTTCCTGGAGGTATCTGTGTTCTAATGTTTATGTGATACCTATCTTCTATGTCTAGTTCTTCTCTATATCTTTCTACGAACTTCAGAATTGTTTTACTGTCAGCAGAATCTACATAGTCTTCATCTGCTATCTGTACTGTTATGTGTGTTGGTATATCGATCGCAAATGCAGAACCTTTACCACAGGGTAGAGCATTTACTATTGTTACAGCACTGAACGTTACTATGTTCACACTTTCAGTTCTCTCTTTAAAACTCATTAGCTTACGTGATCTAAAGCTGTGCGAGCTAGTCTTTAATAATTACCTAGGACTGATCCTTATCTATCACGTATCGATAATGTAACAGTAACACTCTATTTAACGTTACTTGATGCTTCTAACTTTCTCAAAGAGAGCGTAAAAGAAGCCTACAGTATCATGTCTGTGAGGCCAAGCTCTCATAGTTCCTTTTACGAACCCTTCTGAGAAGGGTCCATTAATTGGGACTAGCTTCACAATGTTCTCATATCTTCTAAGAATCTTCTTCACAACTTCCTCACATTCTTCTGGTAGGACACTACACGTAGTATATAGTATTCTACCACCTGGCTTACATAATCTTATAGCTGTCTCAAGCATCTTGTACTGCATGTCTGCTATCTCAATTATCTTCTCAGGTCTCAGTCTCCATCTGACCTCTGGATATTTTGCTAATGTTCCTGTTGATGAGCATGGTGGGTCTAGGAGGACTTTATCTGCTATCTCTTCACCAAGTATTTTTGGTGCTTCAAGACAGCTCTTCTCAATTATCTTAACATTAGTTATGCCTAGCCTTCTCAAGGTCCTCCTCATTCTTTCAATCCTCATCTTATCTATATCGAACGCATATATCCTACCAGTATTCTTCATAAGCTCAGCCATGTGACTAGTCTTTCCTCCAGGTGCTGCACACATGTCAACCACAGTCTCTCCAGGTTTTGGATCAAGTATTATTGATGCTAGTGCACATGCCTCATCTTGATTAACTATCTTACCTTCCTTATAGAGTACACACTTCTCAAACTTGAAAGGTCCCTTAAACTTGAGTACAGTACTCACATACCTACTTCTTTCAACAACCTTACCATGCCTCTTAAGATGCTTCTCAACCTCCTCAACAGTAGCTCTCAACGTATTTACTCTAACACATATCTTAGGAACCTTATTTATAGCTTTAAGAAACTCCTCAACCTCAGAAGGCTCTAACATGGTCTTCAACTTCTCTATAAACCAGGCAGGTACAAGATACTTCAGCTCAAGCTCCTCAACCTCACTTAGAGGAACATACTTGTACTCTCTCAATATCTTATCAACAACATCCCAATACCATACTCCAACATATGGGTGAGTTCTCTCAGATAAGAACTTCGCTATACCACCCCTAATTACTCCAAACAGCTCAGAATCAACATCGCGATCATTAAACACAAGAAAGAAACATGCAACTCTAAGAGCAGCACGAAGCCAAGGATCAAGAATATATATGGACGGCAGATTCAGAGCCCTTATAAGAGCCTTATCAATTATGCCAAGCCTCCTCATAATCTTGTAATATATAGCAGTAAGAACCCTATCCTTACTAGTACCAAGAATACCACGCTCAGCAAAAATCCTACGCTTAGCCTCCTGACTAGGATGAACACACTCAGCCTCCTTAACAACCTCAACAAGAGCCTCAAGATCCTCCCTACACAACTTCGAATACTCATCCCCAGAACCCTTCCTACTACCCCTCTCAGACACAAGCGAAGACATAAAGACCGCAATTATAGTAAGACAAAGCAAAACTTAAAACCCTTCCCACACGCAGAAACAAAAACCCTATAAAACCCAACAAAAATACAAAAACAGAGGGGCCGTAGTCTAGCCTGGCTAGGATGCGGGCCTGGGGCGCCCGTGAGCCCGGGTTCAAATCCCGGCGGCCCCACCAGAAAACTCCTTTTACAGAAAAGAGAATTTGAGGGTCACTCTACTCTTCATACCATTCCAATACCATTCTCACCCAGGCACGTATTTAAAAAGCCTAGTAGCTTCACGCGTAAAATAGGATAATTGAAAAATATTCTATTTCTCATATCTGCAAAATATGCGAATTTAATATCAACAAGATATGTAGGATATGTCAAGTCTTAAAATTATTCTTCTAGTAAACTAGTCATCTTAAGACGACAATAAGTATTTTGGG
>JAADDN010000030.1 GCA_013153895.1 Thermoproteota archaeon
GTCTAGAGAGCTTATAAATATATGTTCTCGAGCTCCACTTTCAGGATTCAGGATCTACTCCTAGATATCTAGTGCAGTATTCTTTTTAAAAGATTCTCATGTTAGATATTTCTGTGAATCGTGTCTCGTTATATGATGCAGGTAAACTAATTTTTCTTCAAGCTATTACACCTGTTCATGTAGGCGTAGGCAGAGTATATGGCGAGGCTGTTGATCTACCAGTGCAACGTGACGAGTTTGGATTCCCAGTAATATGGGGCAGCAGCTTAAAAGGAGTGTTAAGAGCTCAAAAAGAGTTATCAATAAGCAATAGTAGTAAGAGAAGATTATTAAAGGCAGTCTTCGGACCTGATGAAAGCGAAGAAAGTAGAGGTATAGAGACAGCATCATCCATGTCAGTGCTCGACGCAAGACTGGTCCTAGTTCCAGCAAGATCTCTGAAAGGACTATACATATATGTGACCTCCAGACATCTATTACAGTACTATCTGAACTATGTCGAGATTATTCTTAGCTGTACATCATCTTTTACTAAAGATCTAAGAGAAGTTGAGTCTAACCTATCTAAACTTGTTGATGCATGTGATGTTTCTGAGTCTAGAGCAGTAGCTATCTCTGATAGCTACGTCATAGATGTTAATAGAAGTAGAAAAATAGTGATTAACGAGCAGATTCTTGATGTAGATGTGAGACCCGAGCTTGCTAACTATTTCGAGAAGTGTTTCACTATTAATGGAAAGTTTCTCAGTAAAAATGAGATATATCGAATAATTGTAGTTAGTGATCGTGATATAGATGATATTGTTAGGAGAAGTCTTCAAGTGATCACACGTGTAAAAATTGATCGTGAGAAAAAGACTGTGCGTACTGGAGCATTATGGTCTGAGGAGTATGTTCCATCAAGTACCGTATTTGTTGGAGCTATATTATACTCTATGCCTAGGATATTGAGACTCTGTATCAGTGGTGCCAGTGATCGAAGTACTGATGGTAATGTTAGACAGATATGCGAAATTCTTAAAGATTATGATGTAAGTAAGATATGGAGTGAGATCATTAGTCCAGGAGACTACCTAATACTAGGAGGACACGAGACCATTGGAAAAGGAATCATGAGGGTGACATCAATATGAGCATAGATCTTAAGAAAATAATAGAGCACTCAGCTTACTGCATAAACTGTATAGCATCAATGAATAAGGACCTAGCACGTAGAGTCAGAACACGTGCTAGACAGCTCTTCGAGGTCTTGACATATCAAGGTCTTCCATACCTCTTCGCATATGTTGGCGGAAAGACTGGAGAGAAGAATCTTCAAATAATATATGAGTTACTTAGCAAAAATGGTGATCCTTCAAATGTTGGGAGAGAGATCCATGATAAGATAGTTAAGGATCTCAAGATGTCCGAAGAAGATGCTTCATATGCTCTATACGGTGCATCAATAATGTACGTATTATCAAGAGTAACAGGAATAGACTTCAAGACTAGTATAGATAAACTAGTATACGAGTATGGGTTTGACAAACTTATTCAGAAGATAACATATGAGATTGCTAAATGGTTGAAATTCTTTGCTGAAGCAAAACTACCAGAGTGAGACCATGAGCACTCTCCTAGAACTAGAACTTAAAAATAATATAGCATCGTTCATAGGTGGGTTTGACGCACAATCACATTCCTGGGATCCGTTTAGAACGCAGTCATTGAAGGGACTCTGGAGATGGTGGTTGAGAGCGTATATCATGGGAGTACTACATGATAAGGGATTACTCACCTTCAAGACTGGTAAGGCTAGACTTGTTGAGCTAAGTAGAGAATCTATCTTCATGATACAGAAGCTTACTGGAAGACTTCTTGGAAGTACTGAGAACGCTTCAAGATTTCGAATAATAGCCATAGTTCAGGGAACACCTAGAGAACGTTACTGCCCTAGCTCTGATAAGGTGTGTAGATACCAACGTGTTAGATTACTCACTGTTGGTGGGCGAAGAGTATCATATCTACCTAATCTACCTACCGTTACTGTGAGATCAATAATCTCGGAACGTTTAAGCAAGAGAGAACAGTTAGGCAGAGAAGAAATCTATCTTGGAATCGGTACACTACTTACAGGTTTAGTTCTCAATGGATTAGGGAAGATGAGTAGAAGAGGAGTTGGAACATTCAGTATAAGACTCATTAATGATAGTATAAGGATGTTCTATAAATATTTTAGTAGAGATGGAACATTTAACTATGATAGGCTTCCTGAACTAGTAAAAGAGACCTTAAATTACTGTGAAAAATATGTTAATAATATTGTGAGAGAAAGTTCTCAAAAAGTATCAGAACTACCTCCATGTGACGTCATATCAAGAAATCAAGTACAGCTATCACAGGTACTTGACAGTAAGATCATTAGTAAAGACATACTCGATAGTAGGAAGAATGTTCTTCCAGTATTCTCGATCTACGAGTTAAGATGGTCTAGTAAGAATGTTGAAGATGTATGTAGGGAACTTCAAGACTTCTTCTATAGGCCAGAAAGGATAAGGAAATACTATGGTGGACCTAACACTCCATATGGTCACTGGCAGGATATTATAACAGTTAGAAAGTATGCATGGATTCTAGGTCTACCTAGAGAACAACGTGGTACCGGATACATTGTTCATGGTATTGATAGGAGAGCATCGCCTATACATGTATCAGTTCATAGAGATAGAGCATTTGTAACATGCTTCATATCTCTGGACTGGCCACGTCGTATAGAGTGGGCTGGTCGTTCAAGTATTGTTATAGAAGTTGATGAGAATCGCATACTTGAAGCTTTCGTAATAGTATTATCGTATTTTGAAAAATATTTAGGAAAGTTAGGATATACGTATAGGGTGATATTTCCATGAGAAGAGAATCTCACTCGACATCGCCTGTAAGTGCACTTATTGACGAGATAGTAAATAAGGTAAATATCTCAGAGCTATCTAACGTTAATGTTGAATCATGGTTAAGATTGCAATCTCTCAGGTACCTAGCCTCCAGAGGATCAGCGAGAAGAAAGATAAGATATAGAGGTAGAATACTAGATCTTGAACGTGATTTCAAGAGAAGCCTACTACGTGATATATGTCTAGAGGCATATAGGTGCGATAGTCCTGAGCTTTCAAGACTCTTTGAGAGAGCAAGAAACATGATTGATGCTGTTAAGGAAGGACTACGCAACTGTGGGTATGAGGTCATGGAAGTTCGAGTTAAGACTAAGACGAGAATGTTGATAGGATTGAGTGAGGAGATGTTTGGTAGAGCAATTTTCGAGGTTGGTCTTATGTGGGATCCTTACCTAAATCTACCATATATTCCTGGGAGCTCTCTAAAAGGAGCATTTAGAGCCTACCTCGAGCTCAGAGGAGTAAGAGTACAGGAACATGAGGTAGAAGATCTTCTAGGAACACAGGCTCATGCCTCTAACATAGTGTTTGTAAACTCTTATCCTGAAGATTGTAAGGACAAGTATCTACTTATTCCTGAAGTAACAACGCCAATATATAGTGAGATCGAGGGAAAGATTCAGGAAAGCAAGGCACAGCCTGTACCTGTAATATATCCAGCAGTAAATAGTGGAGTAATATTTAGAATAATCGTAGGTATTAAGAGAACATATGAGAAAGATGAAAGAATGAAACTTCTGAAGACAGAACTATTGAACTTTCTCATAGAAACATTAAGACAGGGTATAGGGGCAAAAACAATGCTAGGATATGGAATCCTTGATCAGTTATGATGACCCGAGAACCATTAATAGAAGAAATCTATGTAAAAGGATTAAAATGTATAGAAGATATTTCAAAACCTATAAAACTAGACGAGAAACTTACAGTCCTATATGGACCAAACTCGACAGGTAAATCAACAATATTACAAGGAGCAATGCTACTACTCTATCTAATAT
>JAADDN010000004.1 GCA_013153895.1 Thermoproteota archaeon
CTGATAAGTTAGTGGATAAGTACTTTAGGAGTGGTTTCATGATTAGGAGGGTACTTGAGATACCGACGCCAGTAGAGGAGAACATTGCTGAAGGACTCAGAGAACTATTTACACACTTAAAGATAGATCAGCTGGAGGAAGTGATTAGGGGATTAGAGAAGAATCCTTATGAGCGTTGTTACTTGATATGTTTCTGGGATCCCTTCCTAGATACAGCTATACTACGTGCTCAGCCCTGTTTCAATTTGGTACAGTTCATGATTAATCCTGAATCTAATACTCTAGAAGTAGCATGTTACATGCGTAGCCACGATTTCGCACAGGCACATCTAGCAAATTATTATGGACTGTCAGCTATTGCACGCTACGTAGAGTATAGGTTGAGGAAGGATGTTCCAGACAGGTTTAATGATCTTGAATTAGGTGAGCTTCTATGGGTAATATATAGTTGCCATATCTATCTGTGAGATTATGACGAATGTTGAAGTGTTAAGGTATCTACATAAGATTGATGCTTATAGCTGCGTTAGCGGCGGTTTAACTTGTCTATACGTTACTTTGAGCAGGCTGTTATCTAGTTTAGATAATTTTGACCTTGTTAGGAAGCTTCTAGATATGTTAGAGGAGGATGTTACTGAGCTATATATCTGCTCTCAATATCTAGAAATGGAGGGAGAAGACGAGATGTTGAGTAAAGTTAGACATATCATTGTTCTTGTTGAGCAGGTTATCTATCTATTAAAGAAGTATCTTGACCATGAGATAGGTAGGGAACATATTGCTAGTAAGGTTGAGAAGCTTGTTAGATTGGTCGAGCAGCTGTGTGATGATGCTAGACGTAGAGTAGAGGAACTTAGATTGCTGCTACCTAAATTATCATAGTATTCTGAGAACTATTAAAAATCTGAACATAATTCTAATACTGTGCTAGGAAAGATGATTAGTAGCAAGATTATTCGACATGTTAGAGGTGTTGAAGGTTTTGATAATGTTGAGGAGCTTGTTAGGAAGATTGCTGAGCTTGGATTGGATAGACCTCTAGCTGAGCTCTATATGTTGACTGGTGAGGAGATTCCTATCTTCTCTTATTATCATAATGTTTATCTTCCTATTGGTCGAGCAGTACTACCATTGCCAGAGCATTCGGTCATCCTATTTGCTTCTCCTTTAGAACCTAGGAGGATTATTACTGTCCTAGAGCCCTATATTACGAATCCTAGCTTACTAGATGAAGTTAGGAGATATTCGAATCATCGGTTAAGACATGTTCCAGCTACTTCTACAATAGTGAACACTGAGGCAAATTATAGACCTATACTAGACGAGATGCTGCACATATTGAAGAGGGTTGGTCTTAGGCTTCCTACAGTAGAGTGGATAGAGCCTCTACTACCCTATCTACCAGATGAGTTGGTAAGTTACCTAGAGGATCAGCTAGTCAAGCTCCTCTACAGTTACCAGTTTCTTAAAAAATTAGAAAAGTTCTATGATAAACTTCCTAGAAGAGAAAGAGAGAAGTTTGTAAACTTTCTTAGATCTTTCCCATACATTTTCTATAGTGAGATTCGTCTAGGAGATACAGTGTTTAATGCCCCAGAGCATCTCTATACTGTCCTGCTACCCTATAATGAGAAGCTTAGTCTAATATATGATGAGGATGTGGGCAGGCTAATAGCTATGGTTAATAATAACCTAATAATGAGACCAGAAGCAGAACATGGATTGATAATTGACCTGCTTCCAATCTCAGGAGAAGGTAAGTACATTTATAAGGGTTCGAAACCTATTGAGTTAGTGGTTGAGAGGTCTTATACTATTCCAAACCCATTAACAGGCAGGGGAATACATGTGCGAGAGGTAGCGGTACCTGATATATTCCGCTTCTATCTATACTAGAAGATGCAGGTTAAGTCTATACTAGCATTATCTTCTAATAGTGAGAAAGTTGGAGGCTATCTATGTCTCCTCATCTATAGTCTCGATTTCTTCCTTGTTAGGAAGATTACTAGAATCCTTATCAACAAGATCAGCTTCCTCCTAGATAGAGAGTTTAAACATAGGCTAGGTATCAGATTAACAGATCTAGAATATGTAAAATATTTCAAGGGAGCATACTGCCCCAAGCTGATGGAGAGTCTAGAAGAGCTTACCAGTTACGCATATCTCTCTAAGGGTGTACATGAGTGGGAGTATACTATTCTAGATAGGGGGAGACTGAAGACCCGAGCTGAAGAGCTGCTTAAAGAGTTGAAAAACAGGGTCAAAATGTTGAACCTAGATTGGAAACCTGTTAGGCACATATTTGTCTCTACTATACGTCGAGGAGCATTACTATATAAGACAGGTAGATTAATAAGCTATACTTCTTCTCTCCCAGAAGTGGAGAAGACTGTGCTGGGCAATATTATAGTTATATGATTAGGAATGCATCGTCTTGAGACGGGGGAGTTACAAGTGTAGGTGTTCTTCTATGTATGGTTAAACCTTAAGTTTTCTATAATCTAACTCTTCTTATGGAGTTGGTCAACATTTTTGCATGGTCTACCCTATGCATACCTTGTGAATATGTTTCACTATTCTATGGCGAATATGTTCAACATATATGCGGGTTCTGTTCAAGCTATGGGAATCATAGAGATCTCTGGTCTAGACCTCTCGACCAGCAGAGCCTAATCAGATGGGTACTGAGGAAGGTTGAGGAGCTTGATCCTGAGGTTGTAGAGGTACAGGGAGAGTTTGACCCGCTTGACCCTCCATTCTATGTAGATACTATTCACTTGGTCTCCTGGCTCTTAGCTAGGGGTTATCGTGTGAAGTTGTTTACTCACTTGTTGAGACCTACTACCTACATAGTGAACTTCATTGATGAGGTTGTTGAGCGTGTTGGTTCTAGTTTACATGTTGTTGAGAACTTGGAGATTCATACTTCTATTCATGCTTTAGATATGAATGTGCTTAAGTGGATATGGGTTAAAACATATGAACGTGATGGATTACTTGGAATCGTCTATGATTATCATTACCTTATTAAGAATATTCTAATGCTTAGAGGAATGGGTTTTAAAATAGGTGCTCACTTTGTTGTTACTAGTGTCAATATTAGGGAAATATTTAACGTCTACATGCTCTGTAATTACCTAGGAATAGAACAGTTAAGCTTCCTAAGACTAGCACCTCAAGGATTAGCATTAGAGTCATGGAACATTTATGCTCCTACGGTAGAGGAGTGGGTTCTAATATATTCGAAGTTTCTTAGATTAATGAGAGCGAAATACTATATTGAGACTGGGATAATTGTTGATCAGCTTTTCAAGGAGTATGATAGGATTAGGAACATTCTAGAAAACAGGTATGGATTGAAGCTCTATAGGTTCCCTATACAGTGTAGGGACTGGTTCAACCTTACAGTATCAAGGTTTGGCTGTCCAATTAACTGGTTCTTCATTCTCAAGGACTCGGAGACTCTTAGAAACGAGAATGATATTGTGTTAAAGTTAATAGAGAAGGAGTATCAAGCACCGAAATGTAGTGCAGTAACTAGGAGTGGAGTATCGATCGATGTTGGAGGATACATGCCATGTATCGGCTTCAAAGACTGGGTAAGGTGTAGGGACTTGAAAGAGCTTGACAGGTTTAGTACTAAGCTAGCTAGGGAATACGTAGCTGAGGAATGTAGGAGCTGTAAGTACTTTACTACTTGTCTAGGCAAATGCTTCGCACAGAAGTGGGGGCTTGGCGTAAAAGTTGATCCTTTATGTAGGATAGTTAGATTATATAGGGAGGAGATTGCTAGAAGAAGCTTAAATCTTTATAACAGGGCTCTCTAGGGAAGCAGTTTGACTATTATATAGATTAGTGAATGAATAAAAACTTCATGAGAACTGTATCATGTGTCTACTCTAGGTAAACAGCTTCTAGAAGACATAATTT
>JAADDN010000087.1 GCA_013153895.1 Thermoproteota archaeon
TGCTAAAGGAGGACCTAGAGAAGCTAGGAGCAAGAGACCTACACGACCTACTAAGATGCTGGGAGCTAGTACACAGAGTATGGACAGCAGAAGCACACATAAGACACATGCTATTCAGAAAAGAGACAAGATGGCCAGGATACTACTATAGAGCAGACTATCCAAACGTAGACGACCAGAACTGGAAGTGCTTCGTGAACTCAGTATTCGATCCAAAGACAGGAGAGTGGAAGCTATTCACAAGACCATACATACAGCTAGTACCATAAAAACACAATAATCACACTATAATTACTAACCTTCACTCTTCTATTCATCAATCATCTTTACAATACCTCCTCACCTTTACAATCTTTTCTCATGGTACTCTTTTTAAGTAGACTCAACATAATCTTCTCGTGACTACTGAAGCTGGAATACTAGACTTATCTAAGAGCTTTGACGAGGAGCTATATAACGCCTTCATCAAGAGGTATGGTGTTGACTTCAAGGCCTGTATGCAATGTGCTACCTGTGTATCAGTTTGCCCTCTATCTGATATTGTTCCTGGAATGCCTAGGTTAGATATGTTGCTCGCCGGGCTTGGTCTCTTTGATGAGATTGCTAAGAGACTCTCTCCATGGATATGTGATCAATGTATGGAATGTTCACGTCACTGTCCACGTAAGGCTAATCCAGCTAAGGTTCTTGCTGCTCTGAGAGAGATAATGACTGCTAAATATGATCCAACTGGTATAACGAGGCGTTTCATAATTGGTAGAGCTAAGGCTAAGACTAGTAAGGAATCTGGTAAGTAGTTTCTATACTTTTTGTATCTCTTACCTTTCTCGTTCTTGATAAAGCTGAAAAATTAGTCTGTCTAAGTTTCTCCTCGAGTTACATGACTAAAGTTGGCGTTTATATATGTACTTGTAAAGCTGTTACGGAGGTGATAGATGTTAATAAGCTTGCTGAAGATGTTAAGAAGATTGAGGGTGTCGAGCTTGTAAAATTCATAAAGTCCTGCTATGATCTAGATGAGATTGTTAAGGATCTTCAGGAGAAGAAGATCGAGCGTGTGGTCATTGCTGGATGTTCTCCTAGATATGTTCTAGATATTGCTAGAGAAAAGATAACTAACGCTGTTCCTGACATTAGTCCTCTATGGATAGAGGTTGCCCCTATAAGAGAGCAAGCTGCATGGGCTTTCCGTAACGATAAGCAGAGAGCTCAGGAAGCTGCCTTAACATACATTAAAGCTTACGTAGCTAGGGTCAAGGTTGCTGAGAAGATTCCTAAGGAGATAGAGGTTGAGAGAGTTAAGAGAGTGCTCATAATTGGAGCTGGAATAGCTGGTCTGACAGCTGCTGTAGATGTTGCTGACATGGGTATCGAGGCAATAGTTGTTGAGAAGAGACCATATGTTGGTGGTAAGGTTGTTCAGCTTGCTAGATATTTCCCAAAGATGTGTCCACCATACTGTGGAATAGAGTTCATACTTGGAAGACTTAGAGCTAGAGCTAACCCACTAATAAAGATATATACTAACGCTGAGGTTCTAGAGGTCTATGGTTCTCCTGGAAAGTTCAAGGCTAGGATAAGAGTGAACCCGAGATATGTAGATCCTGAGAAGTGTCTAGCATGTGGTAAGTGTAGTGAGGTATGTCCAGTAGAGGTACCAAACGAGTTCGATTTTGGTCTTTCCAAGAGAAAGGCCATATATCTACCACACGAGCTAGCTTGGCCTTACGCTCATGTGGTAGATCCAAATGCTTGTCTAGAATTGAAGAATCCTGGATCTTGTGGTAAATGTGTTGAAGTATGTTCAACAGGTGCTATAAACCTAAAGGAGCAGCCTAAAGAGTTCGAGATAGAGGTTGGTGCTGTCATAGTAGCAACAGGATGGGAACCCTATGATGCAACAAAGCTAGAGCATCTAGGCTACGGTAAGTATCCTAACGTGATAACTAACGTCCAGATGGAGAGACTACTAGCACCTAACGGACCAACTAAGGGAGAGGTGATAGTTCCAGGACTAGGTAGAAAGCCTAGGAGAATAGTATTCATACAGTGTGCAGGTCAGAGAGATGAGAATCACTTACCATACTGTAGTGCAATATGTTGTGGAGCAACAGTTAAGCAAGCTATAACTATAGCTGAGCGTTGCCCTGACACTCAGATCTATATCTTCTATATAGATGTTAGAACGTTTGGACTATATGAACTGTTCTATAAGCAGGCTGGTAAATATCCAAACATATTCTTCATACGTGGAAGAGCGTGGAAAGTAGAGCAGGATCCAGCTACTGGAGAGTTGATAGTGTATGCTGAAGATACAATACTTGGAAGAAAGGTATCAGTGAGAGCTGACTTAGTCGTGCTTGCTGTAGGTATGGTACCATCATTGAGAGTTAATCCACCATCATGGTATAAGTCTGGAGTAGGAAGATCATGGGAGCAGGAACTACTGAAGATACCAAGACACCAGTACTTCGTTGAGAGTGACTACATATGCTTCCCAATGGAGACAAAGAGAACAGGAATCTATGCCTGTGGCTGTGCAATGTGGCCAATGGACGTACAGACAAGCGTATCTACAGCACATGCAGCAGCAATGAGAGCAACATCAATAATACTTGGAAAGGCAAGAACAGAATACTCATATCTGACAGATCCAAACCAGATAAGGATAGACACGATAAAGTGTACACAGTGTAAGAGATGTACAGAGGAGTGCCCATTCGACACATACTCATTCGATGAGCGTGGCTATCCAAAACCTGACCCATTAAAGTGCAGGAGGTGTGGTATATGTGTAGGTGCGTGCCCAGCAGTAGCACTATCATTACCATATCACAACACTGACCTAATAATGAGCATGATAAAGAGCATAGAGATCAAGTCAGATAAGCCACAGATAATAGTGTTCGCATGTGTAAACGATGCATATGCTGCACTAGACATAGCGTTAAAGAAGGGTAAGACTCTGCCACCTGAGGTAGAGCTAGTAATACCTGTACCATGCATAGGAAGCGTAAACATGAGATGGATAACAGACGCTCTCTCGCTAGGTATAGATGGTATACTGCTAATGGGATGTAGAAGTGGTGAAGCAACAGCAACACAGCAGTGTCACTTCATTAGAGGACCAGACTTAGAGAGAACTAGAATAGAGAATCTTAGAGATACATTACAGAAGATGATGATTGAGCCTGAGAGAGTTAAGTTGATAGAGATCACGTTAGAGGACTATAACATAGTTGTTGAGAAGATTACAGAGTTTGTTGAGGAGATAAAGAAGATGGGTCTGAACCCAATGAAGCAGTTTGCTGGTGGAGGAATGGAGTACGGTTTCGGCTACACGTTCTAAATCTAGCATATACGTTATCTTTCACGTTCTTTGCTCTCTTTTCTTACTCTTCTCATATATCCTGTGTGTTAATATTTTAATAATACAGAGCTATCTTTACTCGACATGTCATCAAGTGTTGCTCCACCTAGCTTTATGCCATACTACTCATACTATGTTAATCCTGTGCTAGTGCTAGCGCTTGGAATGATATGTAGCATAATTCCATTCATAATACTGATAATATGTCTGTACCGCATGTACCAGTTTGTTAAGCCCTCGCTAGGTGATCGTAAGCAGAATCTGATCAAGGCCTTCTTCTATACATTAATAGAGGAGTTCGTAATTCATAGGAACCTCTCAAAATGTAAGCCAGAGTGGGGTAGATGGATACTTCACCAGATGGTTCTCTGGGGAATGGTAATACTTACAGGATGTACAATGTTTGATGCAGTTGCAGCACACGAGGACATAGTTATGTGTGGTCTCGTCAACCCATATCTGAAACCTCTCGCAATAGCGTTCTCACTAGGTGAGCTTCCACCACACGTCACAGCGGCTGCTGCAGCTGCAGCATGTGCAAGAGTAATGCATGCCTTACCTGACCCCGTAAAGATACTCTACAACATTGGTGGAGTACTTCTCGTAGCTGGATGTATAGGACTAATAGTTAGAAGATTCACAAACAAGGTAGCTCGTGAGTGTGTCATAGCATATGACTGGTATCTACTGATCTTACTAACATTTGTAGGTGTGTCAGGTTTCTTAGCGGAGATCCTAAGGATGATAGCTGTAAGCTACTGGCAGGCACACATGATTACTCTAGCAGAGTACTTCTTCTATCCAGGACTAGTAATATATTGTGCACATCTGATAGCTGTAGCAATACTATTCTTATCAATACCATTCACCAAGACTGCACACGTAGCATATAGATTCGTAGCACTACTATGGGTAAGGTACAGAGGCATCAGAACAAGCGAGCTAGTTATATAATCCCTATAAGTATCTACAAGTCAAGGTGTGATGAGTTCAGCGGAGTATAAGACGAGAGATGAGTGAAGGGTCAGTGGCTGACCTAAAACGATATATTGATCTACCATCCTCACCCCTAGACTTCTCAACTACTCCACATATCTCAAATATCTTCAAGACAGTACACACACGATCAACTCTCTCAGAGATATCATCAGCGAGTGACTTCGCGGTGAATGATTTTTCTTCCTGAATCTTTGATAAAATCTTCTCTACAAGCTTAAGATTCACTTTTCTAACAGTTATCCTGTATCTTTTAATATTTATTAGAATTATGTTATCTCCTTCTCGAATTATGTAGTATTTCTTATCTTTTTTGCATATAATTTTTCTTGATAACTCATCTATCAATTTCTCGTTAATTATCCTGTAACCTTTCTCAGTCTTCTCTATAAGTGATAGTTTTGAGAGAACCCAGATTACTGATCTTGCGAGTCTAGTAGATATGTTGAACTGTTCTGTTAGAGTGTCTCTATTAAACTCGCTGTTCCTGATCTCAACAATTATGGGCACTATCCATGAGTATCGTGTAGCTATGACTGAGGCTGGCACTCTGGTATGCATGATATTCTCTCGTTGTTAAGAATTAGAGACTTTAAGCTTAGGTTTTTAAATATTATGTGAAGTATCTGAGTGAGGAGTCCATGCCTCGTAAGAAGAAGACCGAGACGAGCACGAGCTCAGGATCAACAACAGCGACGACTACAGCAACAGTAGAGGCTAACGTATCAACAAATGCTGACCCAGCCACAGGATCAAGCACAGCTGCTCAGAATCCATTAGAGTCAGAGTACGCTATGATGGATGTAGAGGAGATTGACGGTGTAGGTAGAGTCACAGCTCAGAAGTTGAGAGATGCTGGATACCTCACGGTGAGAGATGTGGCATTTGCAAGTGTTAAGGAGCTTGCCGAAGTGATAGGAAGTGAGGATAGGGCATATCAGATAATTAAGGCTGCTCAGAAGCTGCTAGGATTAAAACCATTTGTGACAGCGTTAGAACTATATGAGCGTAGGAGAAACATAAAGAGGATAAGTACAGGAGTTAAATCGCTAGACGAGCTACTTGGAGGAGGAATAGAGACTAGAGCTATAACAGAGTTCGTAGGAGAGTTCGGTGCTGGAAAGACACAGCTATGTCATCAGCTGGCAGTGATGGTTCAGCTACCAGAGGAGAAGGGTGGTCTTGCAGCTAAGGCACTCTACATAGACACTGAGGGAACTTTCAGACCTGAAAGAATAATGCAGATAGCTAAGTATCGTGGACTAGATCCAAAAGAGGCACTCAAAGGAATACTCTACGCTAGAGCATACAACAGCGATCACCAGATGATGATAGTTGATGAAGCTAGGAAGATAATAGACAAGGAGAACATAAGACTAATAATCATAGACAGCTTAATATCACACTTCAGAGCAGAATACCCAGGAAGAGAGAACCTAGCAGAAAGACAGCAGAAACTGAACCAGCACATATCACAGCTACTGAGAATAGCAGACATACATAACGTAGCAGTAGTAGTAACAAACCAAGTAATAGCACAGCCAGACGTATTCTTCGGAAACCCACTAAAGCCAGCTGGAGGAAACGTCCTAGCTCACGGAGCAACATACAGAATATGGCTAAGAAAGAGCAAAGAGAACATAAGAATAGCAAAGATATTTGACAGCCCAATGCACCCAGAGAGAGAAGTAACATTCAAAATAACAGAGAACGGCTGCGTAGACTAAGAACCTAGATGCCATACTTCTTCGGCATAAAAACACCATTATTAGAGATAAGAGAGCTACAGGAAACAGCAAATCAAATCAGTAATCTTGCACTACCAATACAACCTGTAAGTCCAGATTCTCTTCATATAACAATACTCTACATAGGAAAAAAGTTACCAAAAAGAGACGTGTTAACAAGAATAGAAAGTGAACTCTTAAAAATTGGTGAAATAAAGTTAAAAATAACAAACAAATTAGAAATATTTCCAAGCTTATCTAAGCCTAGAGCACTTGTATTAAAGGTTGAAGATAAGTATGGAAAACTAAGAGAGATTAGAAATATACTCTTAAACATGTTAAGACAACATAATGTAACTATAGAAGATAGATTTCTACATGATTTCAATCCTCACATAACTATAGGTCATATAAGAGCTAAGCTAACATATGTAGAAGCTATAGAAATTTTAGACTCTATAAGAGTGGACATTCCTGACATAGAGTTGAATGTTAGGTACATAGAGCTCATAGACTCTACTGGAGGAACATATAACGTTATTTGTAGACTCCTCACTCTTCCTCAAACTCTAGATCAAGATACTCTCTAACATTCTCAAAGTAGAAGTTGTTACGTGAAAATGCTCTAAAATCATCATAACGTTCTACAAATCTTCTTCCCTTATCTGAGAGTATGTTGTACAGCTTCTTAACCTCCATGAATAATGTATCTCCAATATTTCTTCTTCCAGCTAAGTCGAAGCTTAATGGTGTGTCCCAGGATAGTGCTTGAACTGCTCTAACCTTGCCTTTTGTTGAGGAGTCTTCTGCTATGTCTATAATATCTCTCTTCTTTTCCTGAAACTCTCTATACACTAGCTCTTCGTATCCTCTTGATACTAGCAAGCTCTCTGATAATCTAAGTATCATTGCTGTAGAGAGCATAGCATCGAGAGGTGTAACCTTCTCAATCTTGTCTGGTATTGCCCATTTATCTACATGTATGGGATCCATTATGACCTCATAAGTTGCTAACTCTCTAGCTAGCTCAAGAATAAGCTCGTCATTACTCATGTTAGTGTAGTCTTTACGTATAGATAAGACAGGATCTAGAGTATCATAATCTATGAATAACTTGATAGGTTTCTCACTATACTCTAAAGCTGGCTTATTTATACCTAGTATCTCTCTGACAGTATCATGACTATCTACTACATGTACAAAGAGGACATCAGCAGGTACATAAACGTTCTTTAATACATTATTTAAAGCTTTTCTCAATCTCTCCAACTCTTCTACAGGAACTTCTACAGAAGTTGTAAGCTCTATACGTAGAGTCACGTTAACTATATCGAGTTACTATTTAAAAATCAAACTCAGAACTGCCGGCGTGTCTTCACAGATCTGAGAGGCCACGGAACAGTCATCATCTATAGATATAGCTTAGTGTCTTGTTTAAATCAGTTGCGAGAAGTCCTGCATCATCTCTCATCCCAGTCCTGGGCTCATCATCTATTAAAGCTTAGATAGATCTAACTAGCACTATGCTACCAATAATAGCTGTTGTAGGTTTTAAAAATTCTGGAAAGACTCTCATAATATCAGAAGTCTGTAGAAAACTATCTAGAGAAGGTATAAAAATATTACCAATAAAGCATATTCCGCATAAAGACTTTACAATGCTCAAAGATAAGAAAGATACCACAATATTATACGAGAACTGTAGAAGCACAGGTTATGTTGCTGATAGTGGAGAGATAGGTATGATAATTAAGGAAGATGATATAGATATTATAGATTTTTCTATAAAAATTAGATCACTATTTAATTACGATCTTATAATGCTTGAAGGATTTTCAAGAAAGGTATTAAATAATGATAAAATAATCAAGATAATATGTTTGAGAAGTATTGATGAACTTAAAGATTTTCAATCAGAGGGAGTATCCATACTCTGCTCATTAAATATTCATTCAAAAGAGATTATTAAGATTCCTGAGGAGATTAATATTGTTATTAATTTTGTAAGGAATTTTCTAAAGGTTTATAAGATATATGAGAGATTACCGAGACTAGATTGTGGTAGATGTGGATTAACATGTTGGAGGATGGCTGAGCTAATATTTAGAGGATCTAGATCGTTTAATGATTGTTTAACTCTTCAAGATAATGTGAAAGTAGTTGTTAATGGTGTTGAGATTCCTCTAAATGATTTTGTTAGAAAGCTCTGTAGCAATATAATACTTGGCTTGTTAAAATCTTTGAAAGGTGTTCCTGATGATGTGAGATATGTCAGGATCGAGTTAAGATTCTAACGATATGTGTGTTCCAGCTCCTCCTAAAGCCTCTCTTATAGGTCTCTCTCTTAAGCCACTACTTATTATCGTCCTTATTCCCTCTCTTGCTATTTGAGAAGCCATGTACAACTTTCTCTTCATTCCTCCTTTAACTTCCTCACTCTCTTTAAACAATCTTTCAGCTTCCTCTGGCTTAAGTTTGCTTACTGTCTTACCACCTATGAGTAGTCCATCAACATCTAGCAGTATTATGCAGTAGTCTGGTTTAAGTGTGATAGATAACATATATGCTACTTGATCACTATCAACGTTAAGTAGAGTTCCATTCTCATCTACTGCTATTGGAGCTATAACAGGTACGTAAGATGATTCTAGAAGAGTTTTCATGAGATCTGTATTAACGTTAATTATCTTTCCCGTATATCCTCCATCTATGACTCTCTGTCTACCTCTCTCATCAACTATGATTATCTTCTCCTTTCTCTTTGCTAGTAGAAGCTTACCATCAGCTCCTGATAATCCTACTGCTGGTACTCCAAGCTGTATTAATTTGCTTACTAAGCTCTTGTTTAACCACATCATTCCCATGACATAGCACCATAACGTGTTCTCGTCAGTGTATCTGCTAACTACTCCACTAGGACTTTTCACGAATACTGGCTTTATGCCAAGCTTCTCCATGAGCTCTGTAACGTAGAATCCTCCTCCATGAGCTATAGCTATCTTATGACCTTCAGATACTAGCTCTTTAACGTCTCTAAGGACATTATCTACGCCCTTTCTAATTACTGAGCCTCCTATCTTTACAATGATCGTGGCAAAGACTGACCACCCAAGCGTCCTCGTAAAGATTCTCTTTTTAAGTACTACTCTAGCTCCTCTGTGCTCTGTTGAGCTGGTGTTTGAGCCTGCTTCTCCCTCTCTACGAGATACTTCTCTACATATTCCATTATCGTTCTCTTAACCTCTTCAGGAGGTAATGCTGCTGCTAGAAGATCAACTACCTCTCTAAGCTTGAGCTCAACCTTAGGCTTCACATTCTCTAGATAGAACTCTCTCCCCTTATCCGTAAGACTGTAGAAGACTTTCAACTTTACACCCTTAACCTCGACCTGCTTGTTTACGAGACCAAGACTGACAAGCTTGTTTAAGACTTGTGTAAGTGTTGCCTTACTCATCGATTTTCTACCTTGTCTTGCTCTTCTCTTAGATATCTCTGCAAGAATGTCACTCCAAGTCAATCTACAGTCTGGGGTCTTACATAGCTCACACATTACGCTTAGAACTTCAAATTCGCTCTCTGTTAGCTCTATTTTCTGCACCTCTGCCACGTGAGATAGGCGAATTGGTTCTTTATAAATCTTAGTTTGAGAATACTTATGGTATCATATAGAGAATACTGGTTTCGAACTCAGCGTGATCTCAAGGCACGTATGAACATTGGAACTATGTACCTATCTATGATAGTCATAATCATCTTTCGTGCAGACTCCTCATCTATAGCAGAGATCTCGTAGATCTCTCTCACGTATCTAGACGCTGCTTCTCTCGCCTTCTCAACTTCTTCTCTAGATGCTATATCTATCTTATTTATGACTACTATAACAGGAACGTTACTGAAGTTCTGAACAATCTCTTCAAGAAGCTTTATCTGTCTCTCAAGCTCATAACCCGAGTGTAATGTTGGATCTATGAGGAAAAGTATCACCTTTGCTAAATGTCTTAATGCTAGCACGGCCTGTCTCTCAATCACGTTCATCTCACTTAGAGGTCTATCAAGAAGTCCTGGAGTATCTATTATCTGTACAATAGCATCACCATAGAGTCTAATATGTCCAACATGGATCTCTTTAGTAGTGAATGGGTACTCAGCTACTTCAGGTTTTGCTGAGGATACTGCTCTGACAAGGCTTGACTTACCTACGTTAGGCATTCCAGCTACGACTATAGTGTAGAGTTCTGGATTTATTGCTGGAAGCTTCTTCATCTTCCTGACAGCATCTCTAAGATACTCAAGCTCTGGAGCTACATCCTCTATCAGATCTATTATTCGACCTATGTACATTCTCCTAGCTTTAACTATCTCTTCTCTTGATCCAGCAATCTTGATCATGAATAACACATCTCGCTCTATTGCTCTTATAGCTGTGGGTAAATGAGCAAGTTTACCTAATGCATGCCTATACTTGTCTATTCCTATGAGAAGATCGAGAAGCTCTCTATAAAATGGATGTAGCTTATCTACGAACGGCATGTTCATCACTATATCTCTAACAAGCTCTATCAGGTAGCGGCTGGTCTCTTTTACTCTACGTGTCTCAAGTCTCCTCAACTTTATAAATCCAGGATCAACGCTAGGTGCAGGTGCTTCAGTAGTCTTATACTTGCTCACTATTATCCTTATGAGCTCATCCTTCGATGGTATGTATGGTAATAATCTAAATGCCATAGTTACAGTTCACTTGAGAGCTAAGTATGTGGAGAAATCTTAAAAAGGTATCTCACCTATCCTACAACATGAAAGGCAAGTAACCACATTAATGCACTTAAAAGACAAACAAGCACCACATATGTCATACATGCTGTATATAGTGCAGACTCAGCAACATGTCTAGCGCTCTTCAACACATTTATCTCGCGAGCAACAACGATGCATAGACCGTTAACTAAGGTTATCAATATTACTAGGATCGTAGTCATTTTCTGACCAAGAATGTTTACAAAAATGTAGGATAATGATACTACGATTCCTGTAGCAGTCATAGCTATTATGAACTTTCTCACTATGTCCTGCTCCTTCAATACTACTCTCCCAACATATGCAAAGAATAATGTTATGAGTGGTGCGAGAACGAGTATTAGAGCTATCCATTTTATGAATGATGTAGATTTTACAAAGTATATGACTATACCTGGTAGAGAACCCATCAGTGTTCCGTGAATTGGCTCGTAGAGGTCTGAGTATTCTGCAACTTCGTCTAGAAATGCTTTAAATTGTCTAGGTAGCTTTACCATGTACGTACGTTAGTTCTAGAAAACCCTTTTAAATGATGAGCACATGATTAATCTAGTGATGAGCTACGGATCTGGTGATTCAGG
Source organism: Thermoproteota archaeon (assembly GCA_013153895.1). Taxonomy (GTDB): domain Archaea; phylum Thermoproteota; class Thermoprotei; order Thermoproteales; family Thermocladiaceae; genus JAADER01. The sequence goes on from JAADDN010000087.1 coordinate 11,469, forward strand.
ATGATCGGAAAGGGATTGCTGACCTTAGTAATACTTCTTGAATCCAAGCTTCTCAGCTACCTCTCTAAAACATCTCCTACAGAGCATGAGACCATACTTCCTTATTATTGCCTCATGTGTTCCACACCTTATACATCTCATGGATCCTTTACCGAACTTCCTCTCCTTTGGAGGTTTTATCTTCGCCATCGTAATCATGTGAGTATCCTAGCTTTAAATGTCTTCCGCACCCTTAAGAAACGAGTTTTAATCTCCTTCATCCATGGTCTAACGCATGGGCATAATCTGCATCCGAGTAAAAATATGTAACCTTGATAGATCTAAATGTGTTGAGACTGATGCAATAGTTGATACAGGATCAACACTGAGCGTGGTTCCGAGAGAAATCGCTAAGGAGCTTGATCTACGGACCGTGAGAGTCGACAAGGTGAGGACTGGTGCTGGAACTATAGAGCTTGAGGCTGCTGCAGCCGTGATAGAGATTCTCGGTAAGCAGACTCTGAATGATGTGTGGATAAGTGATAACATTGATACTGTCCTGATTGGTGCTGTGACTCTGGAGTGTCTTGGACTTCGTGTTGATCCTATAACTGGCAGGCTTGTTGAGTCTTTCAAGATGATGTACAAGGCTATACGTCACTCACTAGCTAGCTAAGGTCTCCACATGTGCAGAAGACCTCGTATATGAGAGTATGAAGATCCTCTAGACCCTCTCTACGTGGTATACATAGCTTCACGATACGCTGCTTCTTCTCTAATCTACTTATTATTCTCCATAGCTCTTCTACAAGATCTTTCTGAGCTCCTTCTAGCATGATCTCTCCATACTTCTCAACATCTATGCTCAATATCTCATCTATCTTAGGGTTCAGATCTGCCTTAGTTATTGCTGATATTATTGGTACATCTATCCTATATCTTGTTGCTAGTGCCATAAGCTTGAGAAATGCTAGATCTCTCACGCTATGTATAATGTCTGCAGGTATGAGAAATACTCCACATGCCCTAGTCTTTTCCGCAAATATTCTCATTATTCTTATAGAAGCATCATAAAATAATGTCAGCTCTAGCTGTCCAGGAGTGTCTACTAGAATGTAGTCATAATTCTCTGATGCATAATCTACAAAATTCTTTATCTGATCCTCATACTTGAGAAGCTCCTCAACGCTCCTTATGAGAGCCATGTTCGGCCCAATCCTGTCTCTCTTCATTATGTCTCTAACAGTATAGTAGTTACGTATGTCGAAGTCCGCGTCATATGGAATCTCCTCGACAGCAGCATCAAGATTAACGTAACAGGTCTGAAATCCCTGCTCTTCGAGATACTTTCCTAAGCTATCTGTTAGACTAGTCTTACCGCTACCTGCAGGTCCAAGTATGAACACTGTCTTAGCCCAGGTCATCTACAGGATCATATATTCTTGACGCGGTTAAAAACATGTTCTTCATTAACATATAGAAGCAGTTATAAAGGGGTTATCAGCTACGTTAAGTAATGTCATCCTCAGACTTCACGAGAGGACAGCAGCTGAGTAAGGAGAGCGTAGTTCATGAGGTAGCTGGAGTACCCATAATAGAGGAGTGTCCAAGAGATCTAAAGTCTCTAGATGGATCAGAGATAAAGCTATTTGGAAAATGGAGTTACGAGGATGTCATAGTTAGAGATCCAGGTCTCAGAAGATACATATGTCTGAAACCAGTACTTCTACCACATACTGAGGGCAGGTATCAGAAGAGGAGGTTTGGTAAGGCTAAGATACCCATAGTCGAGAGACTCATAAACCAGTTAATGCATCCTGGAAGAAACTCGGGAAAGAAGCATAAGGCCTACAATATCGTGAAGAGAGCATTCGACATAATATGGCTTAGGACAGGAAAGAATCCGATACAGGTACTAGTTGACGCTATAGTCAACGCAGCACCTAGAGAAGAGATAACTAGAATAGTCTATGGAGGTATAGCATACCCAGTCTCAGTAGACGTAGCTCCACAGAGAAGAGTAGACTTAGCCATAAGATGGATAACCGAGGGAGCTAGACAGTGCGCATATAACAATCCTAAACCAATAGAGGAGTGTCTAGCAGATGAGATAATTGCTGCATCAATGAACGATCCAAAGAGCTATGCTATAAGAAAGAGAGATGAAGTAGAGAGAATCGCAGCATCAGCTAGATAAGTACCTCGAATGTTACTGAGACAACTAAGAGAAGAGATTGAGCACTATCGTTCAAAAATATTAGAGAGATCACAAAGAAAATTGAAATTACTAGATGAACCATTAAGATCATTCGCATCCTCCCTAATCTATAGAGAGATAGTACATCCTCTACCTGAAAACAGGATAGGAGGACTACTCACATTATTTAGAATATTTACATTCCCAAGATCTAACCATAGAGCATTAAGAATATGCGTACAAGACAAGTTTGAACATATCTACATAACAACATTACTAGAATACTTAGCCTTGAGAGAATGCTACTTCAAGATGATGATAGGTTCTGGAAGAGCAGTATCAACATGTGAACTAATTCTATCAGCAATAGACTCATACTGCTTATCAAGAATAGAGAAGATACTTGTAGAAACTTCATCAATAATAGAGAAGTTCGCGGGATATGATATCGATATAAGGAACGATCTCGCAAAGATAAGATTCTTCTTCAAGACCTATAAGACTATGAGAGTTCTCACTTATAGAATCTGTAGACTAGTTAATATAGATTTTGAACATATTGAGAACGTGTTCTCATTATGCATAAGAATAGAAGATGATCTAATTAGAAGAATGAGGTACATAATTAGACTCTTATCAACAGAGAATGAAACTAGATCAGGACTATTACACTACCAGCTTCTTCAACTAACATAGAGGATACTCAGAAACTATCTTCAACTCAGGAAACTTCACAAGCTTTATCGTACAATCATCTATGATTACTAGTCCTCTAGAATCTGAGGGTGATATTATTGATCCTATAGGTCCACATCCACTTATCTTAGATCTCTCAGATAGGTGACCTACATGAACAATCTTGTACTCTTTATCTACATATAGGAGATTTGTATGAGCTATAAACCACCAAGAATCTCTAGGCAATATTCCTCTAAGTCCTGCAATCTCCTCTTTCCTACGTGCTCTTCTAGCAGCTTCAATAAGTATCTTATTATCAGATATGTCTGGACTTAGAGCTTCTGGAAGAGCTATGTTAAGTTGAACATGTCCATGACTCATAACGATCTTGATACCTCTTATAGATTCTACATGGAAAGAGCATATCTTTAACATATGTGTACGAGTTGAAAACATGTCCAAGACATCTCTCCATTCTAAAATTATGCTATCTCTATCACCTGCAACATATATTATCTCTCTACAGCCTGATCTAACAATTCTATTAATGAATTTGTAACAATCCTTCTTCAATGAATCTATGAATTGATATGTAACTCTTCTAGGAAAATCTAGAAAATCTCCAAGAATTACCAGCTTATCAGGACATAGCTTCTCCAGTATCGTAAGATCCTTAAATGATAGTAATGTTGGTATATAACAGTTAGCTATAATGACGATCCTCATGAGATAGTACTTCTCGATCAATAATAAATACCTATCCACACAAGTAACAGAGCTAGATTTATTGAAAGATATCTTCAAAACATTATCAAATTAATATGAAATATATATCGATTGTATAAATGTAAGTAAAAGGAGCATCAAATTCCCATTCTTAATATGAAGAAAAAATTTACCTAAATAAGAAATTAAGATAAGAAAACACGTAAAGCGTTCTCTATAGGTGACGTCTCTAATCGTGTAAGGATGATGTACGATAAGTTTTCAAGTTACTTATTTGGAGCCCCGGCCGGGATTTGAACCCGGGACCTGCCGCTTTCTTGGCCGAGGGGCTCGCCCCGTGTTCCCCTCGGCGCCTTACAAGGCGGCCGCTCTGACCGGGCTGAGCTACCGGGGCTCTTCATCATTTTTTATTTTATCTCTTTTTTAAGCTTTCTTTTATGTGCCTCGCTTATCCATGTTATGTAATTTTTTGATGATTAGTTTGCAACTTTGGTATCCTATTTATCTCTCCACGATAATACCATACACAGCTATGGCAAGTCAAGTAGCAAGACAAGCATGGGTATACCTAGTGATAGTAGTAGGACTAGCACTCATATTCTCAATGATAGGTATAACGCAGGCAGCGACATCGCACGTCATATCTATACCATTATGGTACTGGCCTGTTAGCTTGTTCTTTCTGACGCTAGGTATTGGAATGCTTGCACCAATGGCTGGAGTTGGTGGTGGAGTAATGTTTGTGCCTATAACATCAGCTTTCTGGCCATTTCACATGGACTTTGTTAGAGGATGTGGACTATGTATGGCAATAACGAACGCGTTAACCTCATCACCAAAGTTCTTGAGAACTGGACTAGGTAACATTAGAGTAGCATTACCACTAGTTACTGTAGGTACAGGTTCAGCCATTGCTGGAGCATGTCTAGGATTATACATTACACAAGCATTTCCATATGGTAAATATTATATTAAGATTGCTCTAGGAGCAATATTGTTCTTCATACTCGCAGTGATGGTGCTTAGTAAGAGAGTAGAGTTTCCAGAAGTTAAATATGTTGATAAATTCTCAAGATGGTTAGGATTGAGAGGATACTGGTACGAGCCATCTCTAGGTAGAGTAGTAGAATATCACTGTACTAGAGCAGGTCTAGGAATGTTAGCGTTCGTTGGAGTAGGATTTCTAGCAGGAATGTTTGGTCTTGGTGCTGGCTGGGCAAACGTACCAGTGCTGAACCTCATACTTGGAATGCCTATCAAAGCTGCAACAAGCACGAGCCTATGTATAATAACTATGACTGATGCTGCACCAGCAGCAATATACCTAGCTAAAGGTGCAATACTTCCACTACTAATGATACCTGCAGTCCTAGGAATGTATATTGGTTCTAGAATAGGAGCATGGAGTGCTGTTATTGCGAGACCTAGAGTAATTAAATATATATTCTTTGCGATACTTGTATTTGCAGCTATAATGGATATATATAAAGGATTACATGGATTACATATGATATAGGAAGGGTGAGAACATGAGTTCGATAGAAGTTAAATTAGAAGAGAAGAAAGTTGAGGAGAGGAGGCCTGAGATGATTGAGGTACCAAAGGAGTATAAGGTATATGCTAGAATAATAGAGATCATGACTGGTATAGCAGTAGCAATAATGGTGCTCTCACTGATACTATATGGATCACATGCTCTGCCACCATATGTGACTCTTGCAGAGATTGTCAAGTATTGGAAGCTTGCAGCAACAAAGTTCTGGATGGTGCTTAAAGGTATAAAGATACATGGATATGATTGGATATTTGCACATCTGGCGCATGCTGACATGATAGGAATGATAAGTGTACTGTTTCTAGCTACTGCATGTTTCGTTGGTAATATTGGGTTAGCGATATTTGCTGCTATGAGGAGAGATATACCACTGTTAACGTTTGCTGTGATTGAGTGTATAATATTGTTGATAGGTTACCTGAAGCCTTATATAATGCTGTAATGTCTATAATTGTTTTCTCTTCTTTTAAAATAGGTTTACGTATGTTTCCTTTCTATATCTTTGAAAATCCATACATTACAAATCTCTCATTTTTCCATTTTTCCCTATCTTGTCTTCTCGTATCCTAAGAACAACATTATTTAGGAGTAT
>JAADDN010000053.1 GCA_013153895.1 Thermoproteota archaeon
CTAAGAGGAAAAATCTTCAGAATAGGAAACATGGGATGGATCACAAGAAAAGACATAACACTACTAACAGCAGCACTAGTAAGCATACTAGTTAAAAGAACAACCATAAAAAACATAGACAAAGCACTACAAAAAATACATGAGGCACCACTACTATACTAACAAAAACAAGAAAACACTAAAACACACGAACACGATAGGTAACACTTATAAGTTACACTCGTACTCTTACTTACATGATTAGTCCTTGGCGTAACAGTTATGCTAACTACAGGGCTTCTATACGGGAAAAGCTATACTATAGCGTGAAGGTTGTAAAGAAAGAAGATCTTAGATCAAACCGTAGAGAAGAACAGTGTTTAGTGACTAGTATATGGTTAACATATTTTTGAAGCGATACGGATATGCTCCTCTTAGTTTTTCCTTGACTTTTAAGTTCCTAATAAATAGAAGTGTTAGACTATTCTATAAATATATTGATAAAGAGAAATATATGAATTATGACTGGTTCAATAGGCCCTTCAAGTTAAAAGATGCTAAATTCATTACAGTAGATGGGTACATATTTACTGGATATGACAGAGATATTACATATGCTCTTAGACCCGAGGTGTCCGTGCTTGAGACAGTTATGAGATATGTTAGAGATGGAATAACTTTCATAGATGTTGGAGCGCATATAGGTGGAATAAGTATAAGAGTTGCAAAGAAGGTAGGGAAAGGTAAGGTAATAGCTGTTGAACCTGATCCAAGAAACTTTACTTACCTACTAAAAAATATTGAGCTAAACAATATCAGGAACATTATACCAATAATGACTGCATTAGGATCAGAGAATGGTCTAGCTAGGTTTAAAATATTTGAAGAATCTAGACTATCAACATTCACGAATATACATGATAGAGATAGTAAGTTAATAACCGAGATCTATATACCAGTAATGAGGCTTGACGAACTAGTAAGAGAACTAGAAATAGATAATGTAGACATAGTTAAGATAGACGTAGAGGGAGCAGAAGTAGACGTGCTGAAAGGAGCAGTAGAAACATTAAGAAAACATAGACCAATACTCATAATAGAAATACATGGAGAAGAACAGTATATTAATACTAGAAAAATACTTGAAGACATGAACTACAGACTAGAAATATTAGAAGAGGATAGAAAAATACCATGGCACATGCAAACAATAGCAATACCAAAACAAGTATGCGAGAAAAATAATAGCGGACAAACATGTAAGATGTTATGTGAACATGATTCGAAGACATAAAGGTCTTAGCTACATGATAAAGTATATCATTAATAAGGTATAATTGTGTTCGACGTGGAATATCTTCGACTTTGAAGTTCCTGACTAAATAGATTCCGGAGAAGGGTCTATAGTAAGAACAGATGGCTTAGCAAGCCTTTTACATGAGCAAGATAGTATATCTCACAGGGGATCATAACTAGTCTATATGGTAGTGCTTGTCCACATGCTGTAAAGCCTGGATAAGGTGATAATGAAAGCCCTAGAAATTGTCTACATAAAGATTTAATATCTATTGATGTTAATGCTTAAGTTGATGGTATAATTATTAGGACTATACAAAAATGTAGGCGGGTAGTAGCTGTTAGGCCTAATTCAAGGAACTTTATTTACTCGCTAAAGAGTATCAAACTAAATAACATAAAACGATATTGTTCCTTATATTAGCGACAAAGGGTATCTATAGAGAAGCGATAGATATTGTACATCCTTCTTCATATAGATATAGATTTATTAGTTAAATACTTAAGTTAAGATAAATGATAAGAGCACATAAATAGAGATGCTTGAGAAATAATAAACATAAAAAACATCGACCAACGATTGTACTATGAAGTACATAGAGAAAGATGGTATTATAAGTATAGTAGGTGTATATGATGTATGCATGCGCTAGTAAAACTACACTAATAAACATGATAAACAATAACAGTGTTTATATTCTAGCTCAATAGATCTCAAGGTAATGATGAGTAGAACCCAATCTGATATGTGAAGATTGGGGACGGGAACTGAGCTTTAAGTATATCTTGAGAAGGTTCACAATTTTTATCTGGAATGTATAGGTTTGATAATGCATCTTCGTGTGATAATCTGTTAAAGAGGTGTTTTGGCAACACGGTTCTTTAACATATGCATGAGGAAATGCTTAACATATAAAGGAGAGGTAGGTTGTTGATATATGAGGAGCATATTGTTGAGAAGGTATGGCTATGTTCCTGACAGTTGGATTAGTCTTCTAAAATTTCTCATAAATAGGGCATGGAGGAAGATTGTTGGGGGAGGTGACTGGTTTAGTAAGCCGTTTAATATGTGTGATACAGTATTTGTCTCATATGATGGTTATAGATTCAAGGTTCATGATAGTGCTTGTCTACATGCGGTTAAGCCTGATAGGGTAGTGTTAGAGGTCTTGGAGAAGCATCTTCATGTTGATACGATATTTACTGATGTTGGTGCTCATATTGGTGGAATAAGTATTAGAGCAGCATCAAGATGTAGGCAAGTGATAGCTATCGAGCCTGATCCAAGAAACTTCACTTATCTGCTAGAGAACATTAAGCTGAATAATGTAAATAATATTGTTCCTATACTAGCAGCAGCATGGAGAGAGCATTCACTAGTTAAGCTAGGACTATCAGAGGTCTCTACACATTCATCAGCTAAAGATATTCATAGTAGTGAGAGGATGAGCATAATATATCTACCATCGATAAGTATAGACATGCTAGTTAAGTACCTAAACATTGATAGGATTGACCTAGTGAAGATAGATGTTGAGGGAGCAGAAGTAGAGGTACTTGAGGGAATGGTAGGAACATTAGAAGAGTATAGACCTATCCTACTCATAGAAGCACATGGTAGAGAAAAAATGAGAGAGTGTATGGGCTTCCTGAGAGAGTTTGAGTATGATGTAGAGATCGTTCATGATCAGGAAGGTGAGGAATATACTACATATCAGCTTCTTGCAATATCTAGAACATGAGAATAATATGTAGATTAAGTATCGTAGTATTAGAAGACAGACCAATACTATACTTCAAGTGTAGTGACGGTACAGTAATAAGAAAAGTTGATAATAAGATAGAGAAGGTGAGTACTAGAGAAGCAATATGTGAAATATGTAATAGAATTGAGAACTATATTAAGACGTTGGAAGAGAAGATTAGGAAACTCATGCTAGCAGAAACATTTAACATAGAGGTCAGACCTCTGAGAAAAATGTTAGAGGAGGAGGTGAGTAGGGTTAGAAAGGTAATACTTGATCTAGTAGAGGGGAGAGAGGTACGTGACGTGAAGATTAGTAATATCGTTATATTATGTTTCTAACATTTAACGAATTATAAATCAGTTAAAGTAGGATAGTCACGATGCTGTTCAGAATAGATTTCCTCGCTATAAAACCGATCAAGGCTCCTGGACATGCAAAGCAACGTCTTGAGATGCTTATAAAGGATAGAAAATTGGAGGAGAGATATGGAAAAGTTGCTCAACACTTAGACTACGTATTTGAGAAGGATTGGTGCTTCATATGTAACCGCGAAGCACTAGATGCCATACCTACGACTGCGTTAGTAGGAGCATTAAACATGTCCCTAGGACTATCCGACATTTCATAGTTTGATGAAGGTTGCCTCATCTAGGAGAGGTTACTTGACTGTTAGAAGTGTTCAGAGGAGGATTGTAAGGTCTTGGGATCATAAGGCCGTGAAGAGTAATGCCACGAATATGGTAACCATCGTTAAAAATAGATGCGAAGATCGTAGGAATGTTATATTTTACTCATTTCTTCCATACGTAATATTTAACAGAAGATTACATAAGTCTCATAATGTGAAGAGCATTCTGAAAGTATAGTCTTAAGTAT
>JAADDN010000160.1 GCA_013153895.1 Thermoproteota archaeon
GAAGATACTGATGGTAGAGGAACATCTTCACGTGGTCTAATACTCACCTTTATGCTTATTATGAACATCATGTTAACACTATCTCATCTTCAGGTTCCTTGAAGTCTCCAATAACTATCCTACTGTTATAACATGTCTTAGTTAGAGTAAACATCTGCACATTTACTCCACTATACCCTCTTACGAGCCTCCTAATCCCAGCCTCTATCTCTCTATTAAGTGATGGTGTTGTAGGTCCTAGAAATGCGCTTCTCTGTATTCTCTTTAACCCCATAGTTTTCAGGAAAGATGCTACCTTATTCCTGAGATCATCATCCGATATATCATATATCACTAGTACGTAGAGTTCCATCTCCTCGCTTCTATGAGCTTACTAACCCACTTCTCTAAAACTATTTTGCCATTCTTCTGACTAATCAAACCATACCTCTTAAGAAGGTCTATAGTCTCCTTCTCGAGATTCTCCCCATTAATGATCTTCTCACATATCTTCAGAACATTATGATCTAGCTCGATAGGTATTGGCGGTAGAATAACAATGTCAGACTCTGGTCCAGGACAGTACACTATCTTCGATCTTACTAGAAAAGATAGTACAGTTATGTACGCGATCTCTATCTTAAATCCTCCAGTTATTATCGTATATAGATCGAAACCTTGTCTAACATGCCTATACGCCTCACGTACGAAGCCTTCTGCAAGCTTCTGTAGAGCTTCACTATATCTTCCGCTCAATATGTCAGGTATCGTAAGTATTCCCTTAACCTCAACATTACACTTCTTATCAAGATAGTCTCTGAGATACTCAACTATGAATTTAGAGAGCACATGTGAGCATATGCTACATGACCTAGTGTTACTAGAGTACAAATATACTCTACATAACTTAAGATTGTCTACAGATCTTAAAAGCTTTATAAGAGAGTTAAGCTCTGCACAATACTGTTCTGGATTTTCCCTTAGAAGCTCCATAATCTTCTTCGCAATATCTCCATTAACCATGCAGTCTCTATACATTAGATCTAGGAGAGTACTATTTCTGAGAAGAGAATTTAGATTTAAATCATCACTAATGTTGAACTTTCTCCTTAAATAGTCTCTAAAGACGTCAGAATTGAGAAGATTCTGAAGTAACGATATTCCACATGTAATAGCTACAAATATCTTGGACACTATGATAGTTAAATTATGCGAGGTCTTTAAATAGGTTTACGTTAATCGAAAAGGTACGTACGGTTCCTCTCTGAGAACATAGTTGAGTAATCTTCGAGCTTGTAGACATATTGCTTGAATAATATTACGCTTCTGAAATTCCTCATACACTATCTTGAACACGTTTACCACACCTTCAGACTCCTTCTCATCATTTGTGAGAAGTTTCAACTTTCCTGGAGTCTTTCTAGAACATGTTATGATTACTCTATCTATGAGAGGTCTGAACTCCTCCATTAGGTCAAATATGAGGCTCAGTCTTCCTGGTCTAGGCTTATGTAGAAATCCTATATATGGGTTAAGTCCTACCATGAATATTGCTCTCCAGACCTCTTTTCTAAGTATTCCATAACCTATATTGAGAGCCTTGTTCACAGGATCAATCTTCATTCCTGGTACTACATCATACTTCTTCAATCTCTTCCTGAACCCTAAGTTCTTTGGTATAAGTTCTTTCACAGCTCTCCAGTATACTCTTGCTGCAGCTGCTTCAACATTCCTCACCTCTTCAACGCTCTTGCAATCATTCAATTTCTGCAACATTGAGTACATGTTGTCCATGCTTCTCCTCAACATGTAGTACAGGTTCTTGTTATGTATGACAAGCTTAGAGAAGTACCTCAAGTTTGATATCTGATTATCAATCTTCCCATACACAAACGCTCTAGCAATCTTGAGCTTCTTCTCCTTTCTATGATATATTATTAACTGTCTAGTCCATATCTTATATATAGAGCCATATCTTGCAGGTACTATCCTAGCAACAGGTCTACCATTATTAAATATGACAAGATCTATACAATGTTTAACAGCCTCTATTATCGCTGCTGTAGATATCGATGATCCACGTACCCAGAATATTATCGAGTCAAGTTCTACTGGAGACACCTCTATCTTCTTAACAAACTTATTACCCTCACGTACAAATAGTACGAACATGCCCTTCCTAATTCTGAGTCTTGAACCCCACTCATCTATGAGCAATATTTTCTTTCCTCTACTCACATTATACATATTATTTTACGCACGTTTAAAGTTACATATACGTGCATATGGACAAGACATGCACTGTTCTTCTCGAGGAACATGATCAGGAGGTTGGGATGTTCTCAACATCTCTAATATATCATTAATTATCTTAATCACTAATCTCCTTAATGAGGATGTGAGATATATCTTATGAAGTCTTCCTCCATCCCTACTAACATAATAGAGGATACCCATCTTACATTTTGATTTAAAATTCTCTTCAATAAGCATACCATATGCACATATCTGAACTCTATGATCTTTTCTCGGCTCCCTGCTCTCGCACCATTTAACATCTACAGGTACATGTTGACCATATTTGTCAATTATCACGTACTCTATGTTCCCTATCAATCTTAGTTTACTGCTCTTCAATGTTAATGATTTTAGTATTCTTGTCCCTCTGATAGTTCTATAGATTGATAATAGTATGGTCTCCTTCTCTATCTCCTTACCATATATCATGTATTCTGTAGGTTCTATATCGAGATTGAGTACTCTCCTAATATAGACTATGTATGGACAGTAAACGTAGTTCTTAATATCTGTGACTGTGACGAACATTATTAATCATCTTTTTACAATCTTAACTTTGATCTTTCTCGATGGCTTATCCTGTGCCTTCTTCTCCCTTAACGTACTCCTATACTCACTAGTTTTTCCATGACAGTACTCGTAGTATGGACAGATTACAGGACAGGAAGATGCTAACCCTGGATCAACCTTCTTATCTACAATATCTGCTCTCCTATCTCTCTCATGTAGAAACTCTAGCCTAAGATCCTCACCTATGTGAATAGTCTTCACTCTCCAAGATAGTGATAGATCACTTCTAACGTCAACATTAACTATCACTCCATGATTTATAGGTCTCCTCAAGACGCTCTCAAGCACGAGAGCATATCCTGCAAGAGCTAGCTCTGGTCTCACACCTTCTCCAACCTTTATCTCAACAGGAACATATGGGAAGAGTAGAGCATCAATTCTAACATTTGAGAGACCTATCTTTGAACCATCTATGCGAAACTCTACATCTAGAGGAACAACCATCTTAACAATAGAATCAATATACCTCAAATCAACATCCATGTTCCGTAGATACTTATCAAAAGCTCCAGAATAGATAGTCATACCTCTCCTCCAAACCTCCCAGAACAGAGCCTCTACCTCACGAGCATCAATAGTAGAATAGATAGGATCATCAAACACTCTAGAAAAGACAACATGACCCTCTCTCTTCAACGCCTCGAGAAGCTCAACACCATTCCTAACATTACCAGAATATAAGATCCTCTTCAGAGAATGAATAAACTCTCTAAAAGCAACATGAACGACAAGACCCCTCACAACACACTTAGAAAACTTACCACGAACACCAACAACATACCTCAAAAACACATCACGACCAGTAGAACAGAAAGAAACAATATCAGAAACAGAAAGACGAGAACAACCAACAAACAAGACAGGAGGCTCACACCAAGACCAACCCCTCAACTCAGAAGAAACATCACAAGCCTTCTCCAACTCAGAAAACTCCTCCAACAAACGCAAAACATCATCCCAAGTAAAAAACATACCACAAAAAACAAGAAAAAACAAAAAATAA
>JAADDN010000051.1 GCA_013153895.1 Thermoproteota archaeon
TTGAGGCATTAACAGTCGTGATTAACTGTGTGTAGACTAGTAAAAGATTTTCTGCAATTGTTAATTATAGATTCGAATCTGACATAGAGATATGTAGTAAACTCCGAGGTATCTAATTATTACATGACTAGTTACTCACATGGTAAGGAGAATGCTCTTCAAGTATTTATACTTTTACAATTATAAATAAGCAATAATAATTAACATGTAGTAAGTAAGACCGATACTAGTACTACTTCTTTGATGAAAGCTGCTTATAAACCCTCTCAGATATCGTTAGATCAGTGCTAACGTACTCCCACGGTTTCCATCCAACACTCTCAAGATACTTCATAAGCTCCTCCCTATACGTTATTGGTATATCAGCCTCCGTCCTAATATAATAGTGTACATCTGGTGGTAATGTTCCATAGAACTTCTTATAGAGATCGATATAGTGTGAGAGCTTTATTGCTCTTCCCTTAGAAGTATCTCCAGGTCTTATACATAACTTTATAGCCATTATTAGACATTCCTCAGGAGTCTTAGCTAGATATAGTAAGTGCTGTGGTGCAGGTCCAGCATATACTTGCTTACCAGTCTTCATATCTATGCCTGTAAACTTCTCAGGTTCAACACCTTCTAGAAGTATTCCAAGTTTTCCACATTGTGGACCAACTATTATTGGTACTCCTAGTCTGAGAAATCCTACAGCTATTGATAATATCTTATGTGTTGCAGCTCCCCAACCTATTCCGCATGCTCCAACTCTGTTCAAGATATAGTCAGCAATCTCCTCATAGTTACCCTTTATCTTTCTTCCAGCAAATATGTTAGCTACTCTTATAGCTATTCCAGATATCTCTGATAATGCTGTACATGGTCCAACATTTACTACGCATCCTCTTCCAAGCTCACCATACTCTTCGTATAGTGTTGTTCCTTCTTCAGACTTGTACTTTCCTATCAGTTCTGCAACACATCCTGATGTTAGTACTATGAATCCTCTCTTAGCTAGCTCTCCAACTATCTTAGCAATATCTCTAACATGCTCACTCATGTTTGGACATCCTACGAAAGCTATTACTCCAGGAATCTCACCTAGAACTATTGGTGCACCTATAGACCTTATTATCTGATCTGTGAGTGGTGGTGCTCTAGTGTTAAAGCCAATCTCCATATTTGATAAATATCTTGCAAGTAACGTCATAACCTCAACCTTCTGTGGACAAGCCTCCTCACATCTACCACACCATACACATCTAGATGCTATATCTATGATCTCTGAGTCATCTCCCTTCTTCAACTTCTCTATAGCTGATACAATATTGAGCTTATATGGGCAAGCCTCAACACATTTACCACATAGATCACATTTCTCAACAATCCTCATTATATCGATGTCAAGCTTCTTTGATGTAGATATAGCTCTCCTACCATGTACTCTTATAGCTATCATTACTGCAAGCTTAGCTGCTTTAGAATAGTCTAGACATATACAACCACCATTCCTTATAACATCATCAATATTAGAATCTCCTACAGGTGGTAGCAGGAAGGTTGTTGATTCTGTTAGAGATATGACTATGCTTCCGCTCTTCATAGCTTCTTTAATCATGTTAGCACTTATACAAGTATCATCTATCAGAACAACATCTGGATAACCTAATCTGAGCAGTGGTATCGCATAATGTGGAGGACCAACATATTGTATTCCTCCAATATTTACAGCATTACATGATGCTGCTAATATGTCTACTACCTCACCTGGCTCTCCAAGATCCATCTTCTTTAAAACATTCTTAAGCTCTAGCAGTGGTATACATGACTCACCTATGTAGAGTATTGTAGGTTTCTCAGGTACTGTAATCTCAAACTTATATTTTCTGAACTCTGGTGTAAGCTCTATACCATACTTCTTCATTATCATTAGCTCTAGCACGTCAATTATCTCGCATGCTATATGTGAGAGCATTCCTGTATGTAACATTCTTGATGCTAGATCGAGAGGATGAAATTCTCTAAATACTGTTACACTATCTAGAGTCTTAATGTTCTGATCTGATATGTAGTCTAGCACGAGCTCGAGATCTTTCAACTTCTTCGGCTGTAGACCTGTTATAAGCGAAATGTTAGGCATAGGTATCGTTATCTCAGGACTTATACTGATCTCAGCATCAGGACCTAGAAGCTTCTTAGCAAGTCTATACATCTTCCTAGCTCTACTGATGAGAGTTCCAAGTCCTAGAGCAACAGCTAGAGTAAGTATTCTAACATGATTACCTAGAGCATCTATACCACAGACACCACTCTGCTTCGTTAAATCACAGGGACCATACGTACATAATGCACACTGTACAAATCCTGGAACTATCTTTGGAGCATATCTCGATACTAACAGCACATCCCAAGGTCGTAGGTCAAGTACATCAGGTGGTGACCAAGATTCTACCTCCTCTACTACCTCTCCTATAGATACTTCAAGACCTTTAACAGTTACAGGTCCTTGAGATGCCTCGTCAACTTTGACCTTAACACCACTCCTCATATGAACATCCCCCTGCTCCTATACCAGTCTTGTACATCGTTTTTAGACTGATTAAGCCGTTACTGAGTGGGTGCACATGTTCCCTATATCAGAGGCTTATTATGCCTTCTTCGGAATTCTAACCGAATTATCATTTTAGAAACTCGACTAACTGTCGATGAGATCATGCGACAAAAGTGGTATTCTAGATCTATGTAATAATTACCTCATGATTCTTTAAAAGCATAACGCTCTCATCTCTAAACTTACGAGCAGACTCAGCCTTCTTATAAGCAATCTTAAATATCCTATCACGAACATTATTATCGAGATCTCTCACATCTATAATACCACTCTCACGACACCTCTCAAACACCTCTTCACCAAGTTTAGATAGTATGAAAGTAATATTATGCTTATCAGGAGCAAACATTGAACCAACAGCAATATCAACATAGTTAGGTATCAGCTCAGGACACTGTCTACAACATCTTAATACATAATTTTCAAGCTCTTTTAAAGGTATTTCAATAACATTACCATTACTTAGAAATATTTTAAACATGTTCTTCTTTATCCCCATCTTAACTATATCATCAATATTGAAGTTAAACTTCTTAGATAAGTCAATATACATCTCACGCTTAAAATTATGTGAGCATAATAGACCTATCTTTATGATATTCACGTCCTTAACATCTCTCTCAATTATTGATAAAGCTCTCATATGGCATGGTAATCCTACTACGATAACTCTCTTATTTTTTAATGCTTCCCCAAGCTTTGTGAGTAGTGGAGCATAAATATATTTACTTCCAGCACAAGAAATTACATCATCAGGTCTCGTGACGATCATGGGTATCGGAGTCAGATTCTTACCTAGCTTGAGAAGTAATGCACAGTCAGCTATCTTGCTCTCAAGCAAGTACTTAACTATCGATGTTACTGTTCCACCATCCTGACATACTTCGAGAATCTTGCTATCTGTTGATCTAGTTATGAAGCTTCCTCTCATATTTGGAATAGGATTCTCATAAAGTTTAACATCTATGTTTATCTGTGGGCATGGTCTTAGATCTCTAGTGTAGATACATGCTCCACAGTTTGAGCATAGTCCTAAGCTTGTTAGAATCTTCCTCTTCTCAATGTTCACAGGAACTCCTCTACTGTTCCTATTTAATCTTTGTTAAGTATTGATCATTAACGTGTCTGTCATCTACATGTGTTACTTACTTAATGTAGTATTATCATGTTCTGTAATTAATAATTATCAAGAATTTATCGTGATAAAAGCTCTTATATAATCATCGAGG
>JAADDN010000109.1 GCA_013153895.1 Thermoproteota archaeon
GAACCATATGTCACACATATAGGATAGCCCGTATATATTATAGTGGTACCTATATTAGAGACAGCAGTATAGACCTCTTCCACTATGGATAACGCTTGACCATGTATACTATTCTCCGCATATGCATGAAATAGTGCTGATACTACTACTGTAATCACTATTGCTAGCCCGACTGTTAGTAGGAGAACACGGAGACTCTCCATTAAAACTATCAACCAGCTCTAACTACTTATCCCACAGTACACAACACCCTTCTAAAAGAGTTCGAGAAAGTTTAAACCTAATGAAGAAGATAAAACTTGGAGAATTACCTAACCATGATAATGTTAGGAGAATAGTAATAGACTATGAGAATCAGAGTAAAGATAAGTATCGAATCGGAAACACCATTACATCCATATGTTTTAGAAAAATTGAAAGAACTATCGATAATATTGCTAGCTCACTCACTAGAAGATATTGACCATGTATTAAATACTGAGATATGTATAGAAGAGGAGGAACTAGAAAGAGAGGTCTCTTCCCACTGATAGACGCTATTCTAACATGTATAACAGTTGCTATAATAGTCTTAGCACTAGTCCCAGCATATTATAGGGCTAGCATGAGCTTTAACTTGAGAGAGCTTTCTCTAGCAATAAAGCATGTCTACATCTCTAAGACCTGTATTAGAGTAAGCATATACCTGCCATGTAAGTTACATGTCCTAAATCAAACATGGCTATACTGTGGTAGAATACTAATAGGACACTACCCTAACATAACCATATTAGGAAAAGATATACCACCTGGAAGACACGTATTGTTAATATGTTCTAGTGCTAGTACAATAGTAATAACTCCAGAAACCTAACGTCTCCAAGGACCCTTCAACATCTTCAGAACATATGCTAATGGATTCTTCACCTCACATTTCCCATCTACTGGGCATAGTCCTAGGCTTCGTAGTTCGTTGCAGTTTGGTGGTAGATAGAACTTACGACCGCCTACGAGACCAGCAATATGTTGAACCTGATAACGAGTCTTCTTCTCGTCAAAATCTGGAACGTTCTTAAACAATTGAACTACTGTCTTAACAGCTTCCTCGATATTCTTCTTCTCGTATTTGACCAGGTAATGTAACATGTATGATGCAACTACAAACCTAGCATAGTGAGGTAAATCTTCACCATCCTCTAATGCTTTTAATAGAGTCTGTATACATGGTGGATGTATACTTCTACTATTTCTACCATAATCCTGATACTGTAGATGTGTGTAATATGTTATGTATTTTGCTTCTCTTTCTAACTCTTCTAGAAGTGTCTGTGGTAGGTATGGTCTTAACTTTCTACTCTTCTCTTCTAGCCATGTTATTATGCTGTCAAGTGTAGCCCATACATAATCTCTAAATGTCATGAACACAAAACCACGTGCAACATAATGTTCTACAAGCTTCTTAGGATAGACTCTATGCTTAACGTTTCTAAGAAAGTTAGCTATAGGAACAGCAATATCGTAAAAAACTACAAGCCTAGGAGAGATCTTTTCTACAATAAGCCTCTCTACTAGTATAGCAGGTAACCAATCACTACAAAGCTCATATATGTATGAAGTCGGTAAGTATGGTAGCAGTCTTTCTAGAATGTTACCGTACTTCTGAAATACATAGTGAACAGTTATAGGGTGAATTTGAGATAGTAATAGAATAGCAAGAGATATATCGGCAAAAGAGGTATCTTTAGGAATGTCACGATTCTTAATTATGTACTTGGCGGTATAGAGTACAGAATCTCTATATAGATCATCTATATATGCATATTCTAGTACACGTTTAATATTGAACAATATAGGAATGTCACGATAATACATTTGTCTCTCAACTCGCTACTAGTAATAAAACTTTAAGATGAGGGTTCAGAGATGAGATAAATGTGATGAAGTATGACTATAGCTAAGCTAGAAAAGGATAAAATTCCGAGTCTTGTTGAGAAATTTAAGAATGACATAATTTCAATTCCAATATTTCAAAGAGAGTTTGTTTGGAGCGACTATCAGATCGTAACACTGGCTGAGTCCATATACAAGGGATATCCCATTGGTATAATGATATTCTACGAATCTATTGAATCAGGAAAGACACAATACAAGGTTCTAGATGGACAACAAAGACTTCTCTCAATGGTCTTGATGAGAGAAGAACGTGTAAGAACGCAAGATGATGAACGTAAACGTATAATATGGTTTAATGTGAAGACAGAGGAATTTAAAATAACTGAGTCTGAGCGTAGACCAGGAGCTGAATGGATAAGACTTAGCGAGGTCATAACAAAAAACAATACTAAGGAAATAGTACCTCTTGCACAAAGATTAGCCAGCGAAGCTAGAATACCTCTGGAGGAAGTATTAGAAAAACTTACACATTTGTGGAATATGTTCAATGTCGAGTATGAAGTTCCAATATACATACTGCAGAGTAATACCGATATCGATACTCTCGGCGAAATATTTGTCAGAATCAATTTTGCTGGTACTCGTGTTCGTTCAGCAGATGTCAACTATACTATGTTAGCAATAGCTAACGAGAAGATTGCTAAGCTCATGAGAGAGTTCTACCATGAGTTGGCAAACGCAACATTTCAAGATTTTAAGGGATACGAGTGGGATCTTGAATATGGTGTAATAGTTAGGACATTTCTGGCGTTCTTATCTGAGGGTAAGGCTAGACTTGAAAATACAGTACTAGAACAGGCTAGGGCGTTGAAGGAACTTTTGAAAGAGAAGGAAAATAAGTTAGAGGAGATATGGGAGTTAACTAAGTCCAGCATAATAGAGACTATTAAACTCCTAATGGATGATAATCTACTAGCAATTAAGGGTACAAAATCGAGATTCCTAATTTCACAGACTCCTCTAGTAACTATGGCATATTACATAGGTAGGAAGTTCTTAATCAATAACATTCCCATTCCTGAGAATGAGAAACAAGGTCTCATAGGATGGTTCATCCTTGCAACATATCACAGAAGATATACAAGTGCTACCGAGACTAAACTAAACGAAGATCTACAAACAATAGCTGGAGGTGGAAACTATAGAAATCTTGTTGAGAATTTGAGAAAAAGTGTAGGAGAGTTGAAGGTATCTGAGGAAACATATAGAGGGAGCGGTAGTGATAAGATCTTCCTATTATACACCGTGCTCAGGTTTAATAAGGCAAGAGACTTCTATGATAAAGAAACCTTAATCAGCAGTCTTAACGCTACAATACATCACATATTCCCCATTAACATTATCGGTGGAAGATATGGTAGAAATATGGTTAACGATATTGCAAATATGACGCTCCTATTATCGAAGAGTAATGAGAGTATCAGAGAGAGTCCTAGAATATACCTAAAGAGGATACCACCCGAAATACTTAGAGCACATCTTATCCCAGAAGACAGAACATTATGGAGAGAAGAGAAATTTAAAGACTTTCTCGAAGAAAGAAGAAAGCTACTAGTCAACGCTATAAATAGTCTTCTAAGTAAATTAGGTGTTGTATAGAACTTGTAAGAATTATTCTACGAATTTTACTCCCTTCTCTTTTAGTGCTGTCCTTACTTTGTTGTACATGTTTTTGAATTGTTTTTCGAATGTTGCTTGTTCTCCTCTCATAATTTTTACGTAGTCGCTGTCTGGTATGTTCTTGATATGTTCATGTACTATTTTCTTTATTGTTGGTGCATGTTTGTGAAGTATTTCTCTTATTTTCTCAAAGTCTTCTTCAGCGACCTCATTCCATAGTAGGTATGTCATGTATGTGATATATGTCC
>JAADDN010000154.1 GCA_013153895.1 Thermoproteota archaeon
AAATGAATAAAATGAATAAAATGAATAAAATGAATAAAATGAATAAAATGAATAAAATGAATAAAATGAATAAAATGAATAAAAGTTGAAAATTGCAGATTGGATTAAATAATGTATACGTTAAGTATACGCTAGACCTTATATTTTTACAGGTAGAGCATGTGAAAAACCATTTATATACCTTACCACTATAATAATATTAGTGATGAACGCACCCTTAAATGAGAGATGATTAGACCGCCAGCGTCTGACTCGCAACGCTTTTATTCACGCATTAGAGTTATCATTTCTAGGTCGCTATACTATGACTACTGACTGCATTATTGTCGATAATGTTCGCAAAACATACATTGTACGTGAAGGTATTAGGAGGAAGAGGAGTGTTGAAGCTTTAAGAGGAGTTAGCTTTAAGGTTCGTTGTGGTACTATTCATGCACTTTTAGGACCTAATGGTGCTGGAAAGACAACATTAGTTAAAATAATATCAACAATACTGCTACCTGATGATGGACGTGTTCAAGTTCTAGGACTAGATGTTGTGAGAGAACCTGACAAGGTGAGAAAGGTTGTCGGTGTTGTTCTAGATATATCTAAAGGATTCTACTTCTCATTATCAGGATATGAGAACTTGGTGTTCTACGGTCTACTTAAAGGACTTAGTAAGAGAGATGCTGAGAGACGTGCTAAAGAGGTTCTTGAGCTAGTTGGTCTAGACGAGTCTGCTTATAAGAGACCATACCATACCTATAGTCTAGGTATGCGTGCTAGAGTTGCTATAGCTAAGGCACTTATGACAGATCCAGAAGTTCTCATACTTGATGAACCTACTCTTGGCCTAGATGTTGAGAGTGCTAGAGCTGTGAGGGACCTTCTCGTGAAGTTGTCTAAGAATGGGAAGACTATACTTGTGACAGGGCACAACATGTATGAGATAGAGATGATATCTAACCATGTCACAATAATACATAAGGGAAAGGTTGTTGCTGATGGTCATCCTGAGGAGCTTAAGCTCAAGCTTGGTCTTCCAATAAAGATAACTCTAAGATTGAGAGAGATGCCTAAAGAAGTTGAAGATTATCTGAAGTCTGAGATACCTATAGTAAACATGTGTAGAGAAGATGATAAGTTAGTGATATATGCTAGAGGAAGAAGAGAAGAAATAGTTCAATCACTCTTAGAGATCTTGAGACGCTATGAGCTTCCTGTGATTGATGTACAGATAGTTGAACCTACGTTAGAAGATGCTTATATAGCAGCTCTCAGAGGTGTCGAGGAATGAGATTCATTAACGTACTTAGAGCTATAATATATAGAGAGATCAGGTTTCTGAAGAGGATGATACCTGAATATATATCATTATCATTTTTATCAACACTTTTCGCAATGTCTATAATAGGTATAGCATTAAGTGTATCAGGATTTAATGGTCTTGTTTCAAAGTTCTCACAAATATTTAACATAAGTGGTAAGATAACTTTCACAGATATTGTAGCAGCGGTAATAGCATTCTCCGGAATATTATCATTAACAACAGACTGTGTTGGTTCTGTATCACAAGTAATAATATATGAGGCAAACATGATAGAGGTACTACATATCATAGCTCAGAGCACGTACCTGTACTTGTACTACATGGCTTTCGGCCTAGTTTATGGAGCAGTATCAGGAATAGTGTCAACATTGTACATACTTATACTTCTACTTATGACGCTCGGCATATATGGAGCATATATCTACCTCATTCTCATACCTATATACGTGATAACAGGAATAGCCTTATCATATTATACTATAACGATAACGTTACCATTAACATATATAGTTAAGATGAGAAGATACTGGACAATATCTCAAGTACTAGTACCAATACTTATAGCTGGTGCTGGAGTCTTCATACCTGTGAATCTGGTACCACTATTTATGAGGGTAATAGCATATACTTCTCCACTTCCTGAAGTATGTATGATACTTCAACAGATGTTTCTCAAAATATCTCAATCACCTACAATGCTCCTGATGCTGATGCTCATCTTCATGATCTATGTAGGACTAGCAACATACATATCTTATAAGACTGAGAGACTTGTTAGGAGGGGATTATGAGTTACCTAAGTAAGATTATAGCATTAATTAGAATTGGAGTAAGATTATCAAAGTTTTTCGTAACATCTTACATATCTACAATACTGAACAGTGTATTCTGGGGAGTAGTTGTCTTTGGATCAGCATTAGTGTTTGCTAAAGAACCACTTCAGATAGTATACTTCTACCTTCCTGGACTGCTCGTGTTTGGAATGGCGTCAGGTGGAGTATGGGCGGCAACAGACTACTTCAGATTTTACTATCATCAAGGTCTTACAGACATGTTTCTTGAGTGTGGTGTTGGTATATTTGAGTACTCTATAATGACATTTCTAGTTGATGGTCTCTTAATATCTTCTCTAACGTTCATATTCATGCTATTTATAGCATCATTATACGCTAATGTCTCAATGATAGAAGTCTTACCTAAGTTCTATACTCCTCTACTGATAGGAGTAGCATCTTCAATTCCAGTGTTCATATTCTCCTGCTGTATTGTTGGTCTTCTTCTAGCAACAACACCGATAGAGATGGCGTGGATAAACATGTTACAGTTCGTATTTCTACTAGGAACAATAATACCACCACAGATTCTAGGTACGTTCTCCTTCTTTCTACCGTGGACTATACCTTCAGAGCTGATGAGAGCTGCATATGGTACAAATATGATACCAATACCTGAACTATATGTTATAGATCTCATAACTGTGATAATAATGATCATAATATCGATAGTAATCGCTAAGATATGTGATAAACAGGTAAGAAAGAAGGGAATATCAATAAGAAGAGGATAATCACAAGTATAGTGTAGATCGTGACACAGGGCTACGATCCAGTAGAGCTTGGAAGAATAGTGTATCCAAAAGTCTGTAAGATAGAGAATGATGTAGAGTATAGGAAGTATTACAGATTTCGTGGAGGAAGATGGTATGGTGGAATAGCTACAGGAGATGTAGTAGGCTGCAACATGAGATGCAGATTCTGTTGGTCTTGGACTCGTGGTTCATATAGGACCGATATAGGAACCTTCTACAGCCCTAAAGAAGCATTATCAAGAATACTCTCAATAGCATTAGAAAGAAAGTACAGGTACATCAGATTAAGTGGTGCTGAACCAACATTATCTAAGAAACATCTTCTAGATATGTTAAAGATTTTAGAAGACATGAACATCAAAGTAAAGTTCATACTTGAGACAAATGGTATAGAAATAGGTATAGACGATGATTTTGCAAGACAATTATCAAAATTTAGTAAGCTCATAGTAAGAGTATCCATAAAAGGCACTAGTCCAGAAACATTCCACAGAATAACAGAAGCAAAACCAGAATACTTCTATACTCAATTAAAAGCTCTAGAAAAATTAATAGAATATGGAATGAGACCTGGAGATCAAGTATATCCAGCAGTCATGTTAAGCTTCTCTCCAAAAGAAGAAGTTGAGAAGTTTATAGAAATTTTAAGAAAAATACATCCTGCATTAGCTGAAAACATAGATCCCGAATATGTCATATTATATCCACATGTTGTAAAACTATTAAAGAAATACAATTTAAAACCGTTAGTAGCATATACTCCAGACAACATACCAACATTCATGATATGAATATTGAGATAAATGTAAGTAAGTACTCGCTAAAGTACACATTATATCCAAGTTTTACATTAACATTATTTGAAAGCTCAGGAGAAGACTCATATATTAAGAT
>JAADDN010000095.1 GCA_013153895.1 Thermoproteota archaeon
AGCGAAACGCTTTAGTAGTATATATAAAACATAGTCTTGGTGAGTGCTATGAAGAATAAGAAGCTGGAAGATGTACTGGTGAAACTTTTTTCTTTTATCCATCTTAGGGGCTGTACTCGTTCTCGGAGTATATGCGAGTTCTATACCAACTGATTTCAAAATAGTTAAAGCAACATATAGTATAGAGTATGATTGTGTCAACGGGTATGTAAAGATGACTGTACTTGCCCCCGTAAGAGCTAAGATAAACAATGTAACACTATATGCTGATATACCGTACAACGGTATAATTCGTAGCGGGAAAATAGTGATAGTACCGGGAAGAGCAACAATCATAAAATCATTAGATGGTACTTACATATTCACTCTCTCTAAGGATATTCTAAGAACGGGAAGAAATACTGTAATCATACGGATTAACGGGACTCTAGGCATATCTCCAAGTGGGTGGCTCCGCATATATAGTGTGATAATGAGTGTTCAACCTGATGTAAAATCATTGTTTAACCCGTATAATACAGTTATATCTGCAAACGTAGATGAAACATAGTCGTTCTAGTCGAGAACTGCTCTCCAAGGCACGTCGACCACATATACTCTATTATTTTCTCCTCGAATACAGATATTTTTCATTGATATAAAGGCTCTATCAAGCAGAGCATAGAGAAGCCCATTACCGCTAATACGTATCTCTATAACATTAGAGCCTTTATGAATCTCTGTATTTAAAAGCCTAAAGACTAGCTTGAGACAGCCTTCATCAATATCTGCCACATAGGTATAGTTGTTTTGGTGATTAAGTTCTACGGGAATCAAGCCAGTATAATCCGTGTACATTGCAAATCTAACACTCTCTATATGCCCGTTAACTGATGAGAGTAGCTTTATCACAACAATACCTCCGATAGCATCGCATTTGTTCACAGTTATTTCTGGATACGAGGCCGCACTAGATACGTATGCTATTAAGAGTAGTAGGAGTATGAAAAGAAGGAGCGAGACACCGGTAACGATATTCTCTCTATCCACTATCTTCACCGATTACTAGGTTATACTTCCTTTGTATTTCTAGTTTTCGAGCAAAGTGGAAGAAAGATATATCTACAGCTTCGCATTAATCGCTATGTACTCCTTATACGGAATAGCATATACTCTGCGTGGTTTAATCCCGTGTTTCTGAAGCACTTGTTTAACTATTTTCTTTGCTTCAGTTGCTAGGTTCACATATTCCATGACATGCTCGTGAAACAGTTTTAACTCTTCGACTACGTTATCTGACGAGCCAGCCGTCGAAAGCTTAGGTGCCTTTATCATGGTTACTGCAAGTATCATTCCATTCTTTGCTACCAAGCTATAGCCAGTTAGGTCTTTTATCGGTATTGTTATGTCTTCTTTGAGATTATAGGCTGAGTACACTTTTAGTGTTCTAAGCAACTCTTTGTTTCTCCGTATTTCTTTAGTTGTGATTGTTTTTGGTATAATTATTTTGTCTGCTGGTTTTCTAGAATGTAACCGTATATATGCTGTTGTTTTGAGCATGTCTCTAAATAGGTCTGGTGCATCGAGTACTAGAGCACCCTGTACAGGGTATACTATATATGAGAGTAGCTCTGCTACTTCCTTTATCATTAGTGTGTATGCTTTTCTAAGCAGACGCTCTTTATCCGAGAAGAGCTTATCGAGATTAACCGGACGTTCCGTTTTACCTATTATAATGTATTTTCTACCGTGGAGTGTGATTCTTGTTTTCTTCTCGGTTTCTCCTTCATCCTTTATGTATTCGAGCATCTCTAGCGATGTAAATGATGCTTCACCTCTGTGTATTACATCAGAGAGTTCGAGTTTATCCAGTAGGAAAGCAATGTACCAGACTACTGATAATGCGTCGAACCCGTCTCTAGCATGTATTGTGTATCCTAGCCATTCTATCACGGCGGGCTTGTCTATCTTGTTAACTAGTTCTCTTATAACATCGTTGTTTGGCGGAATACTTGTTCTTAGCCCGTTAACCCAGATGCTATGAGACGGTACAAACACGTATTTGCCGGGCTTATACCAGAAGAAAGTTCCTAGTCTAGGAACGTCGAGCAGAGAGCTGCACACTTCCGAGGAGTCATCATGTATTTCTTCGACTATTGTCTTACACCTGATAAGCTCTAGTACATTTCTTTTATACTTGTAGTCCTTGTCAAAGTTCTCTCTGCCCCTGAAAATTATTGCTGTAAATGGTATGCCGAAGCTCTTGAGCTGATTAATGGTTTCCCTAATCATATTAGGAGTACGTCCAGTAACTATTACTACTGCATAAGATTCGGCCTTCTCACGGACTATGCTAACTACGGGCTTAACTGGAGTGTCTAGGTACATGTATTTGGGTGACAGAAAGAGCTTCCAGAATTTTCTGCGTAGCTCTCTATCTGTATATAGCTGATACTTGTCAGTAACACCTAATTCCTCCAAGCATTTCCTATACCGTCTGCTAGAATCTATGAGTACACCGTCGAGGTCAAATACTACAACAGGTTTTCCCTTTATAGCATTAAGGTCTCCTACTATCTCGAAGTATTTCTCGGAACTATTCTTGCTTCTCTGTATACTCATATCTGTATCCCTACTATCATTTCTTCTTGTGTGTATAAGAAATTGTTTTGATTCTATTTTTATTTCTCAAAACACTAGAGTATTATTGAGAGGTGAAAAAATGTATCAATACTGTCCATTCTGTGAAAAGAAAAGGAGAATAGCGAGGAAGAAAGCTGAGAAGATTGTGTTTCTTGCTGGTGTGAAGTACCTCTATAATCCTCTGAAAGACGATACTGTTGTCTGGCCCTGTGATAGGCATGCTGATAGGTTTGATGCCGTTATGAAGAAGCTTATGAAGAAGCGGGAGAAGGCGGCGGATGAGTATGCTAGGTTGTTTCTTGCTAGGGTGAAGAGGATTAAGCGGGAGATTTTCAAGTATGCGAAACAGGTAGCGGAAGAGGAGAAGAAAAAGCTGAAGGACGGAGAGGGCTTCATTCTATGGGTTACGGATGGTTTTAGGAAGGATGGAGAGTTTCACGACATGTATGTAGTATATATTAGGCGTGGCGGCCGTGTAAAACGGCTTTATGGTGAGCTGAAACCAAGAACTAGTTATAGAGAGGGTGAAGAGTTCTCTGCTACGCACTATATAGCCCAAGAGCTCGATATAATTCTCGATACTAATAAAGATATAAAATGGCATGGGGTGATTCAGGGTGTGAAAGTATCGGGCGAAGATTTGAAACGACTTATAAACGGTATATTCCTCTTGACGCACGAGTATCCCAAGGACTCTCTCGCAGACCTTATGCGTGTATCTTCAGGCCTAGGAGCATTAATGGTGCTCGATGCCGTGATAAAGAGCGAGAAGATTCCATCTCTTTACGCTCTGGTTGACCTAGACAAGATATCTAGGGAGATAGGGGAGGAGCTTAAGAAGAAGTATGGTGTGAACCCGGTTACTGGTATTGATGCTGATACTGTATTGGAGTATATATCTAGACTGGATAAGGAGAAGAAACCGGATGCTACATTAGTAGAGTCAGGATAGAGCCCGTATTATTGTTTTTATTATTCCATGCACTTCTACTATTCTTTATGGGTGCTGGTTTTGAGCCAAACAATGAGAAAGCATCAAGAGAGGAGATTACCAAGAGATATAGAGAAGCTGATGCATAATCCACGGCTTAGTAAAGGGATGATGAGCTACTTTATACACTCCGA
>JAADDN010000118.1 GCA_013153895.1 Thermoproteota archaeon
GTACGTAGTCGCCCTTCTGTAATGCCATTTTACTTACTCACCGAGCTCTTCAACAAGCTCCTCCTCTTCTTTAGCTTTTTCTTCCTCTATCCTCATCCTCACCAGGTGAGTTATGTAGCCAGCTACCTGATTTCTAACTCTCTTGCTAGGTATGTCAGCTAGCTCCATGACCATCTTCTTATTATGTTCGAAGTCTGTGGTGAACTTGTCTGGGTATAGTTCTAGTAGTTTTCTTGCTAGGTTCTTT
Source organism: Thermoproteota archaeon (assembly GCA_013153895.1). Taxonomy (GTDB): domain Archaea; phylum Thermoproteota; class Thermoprotei; order Thermoproteales; family Thermocladiaceae; genus JAADER01. The sequence continues at coordinate 248 of JAADDN010000118.1, forward strand.
ATGTATCTTGGTCTGACCTTGCCCATCGGTAGTCACAGCTCTTGAGGGTCATTTAAGCATGCTGGATCATGTTAGAGAGAAAGGTTTATATAGAAGTGGTCCCTAACTCTCCTACGAGAGCTATGAGCGAGAGAAGAGCAGGAGCACCAGTACTAATCCTCAAGGAGGGCACACAGAGAACAACGGGCACAGATGCACGAAGAAGCAACATAATGGCAGCCAAGGTCATAGCAGAGATCCTCCAGACCAGCCTCGGACCAAGAGGAATGGATAAGCTTCTAATTGACGCATTTGGAGATGTCACAATAACAGGAGACGGAGCAACAATACTCAAGGAGATGGAGGTTCAGCATCCAGCAGCAAAGCTTCTTGTTGAGGTAGCTAAGGCAATGGATGCAGAGGTTGGTGATGGTACAACAACAGCGGTAGTCCTCGCAGGAAAGCTCCTTGAGGAGGCTGAGAAGCTTCTTGATGAGGGTATTCACCCAACCATCATAATTTCAGGATACAAGAAGGCTGCAGACTACGCAATGCAGGTAGCTGATGAGATAGCTAAGCCAATAAATGTAGAAGACAAGGAGGAGCTCGTCAAGGTAGCAATGAACGCTCTAAGCAGCAAGGTTGTTGCTGAGGCTAGAGAGTACTTAGCAAGGATCGTAGTAGAAGCATGTAGCAAAGCTGTAGAGATAAGAGATGGAAAGTACTACCTTGACCTAGACTGGATAAAGATCGAGAAGAAGAGAGGTAAGTCACTATTCGAGACTCAGCTAGTTGATGGTATAGTACTAGATAAGGAGGTTGTTCACCCAGGAATGCCTAGGAGAGTCGAGAATGCTAAGATAGCAGTACTAGACTGTCCACTAGAGATTGAGAAGCCTGAGTGGAGCACAAAGATAACAGTATCATCACCAGACCAGATAAAGGCATTCCTAGACGAGGAAGCTAAGATACTCAAGAGCTATGTAGACAAGCTTAAGGAGCTTGGAGTAAACGTAGTAATATGTCAGAAAGGTATTGACGAGATAGCACAGCACTTCCTAGCTAAGGCTGGTATTCTAGCTGTCAGGAGAGTAAAGAGAAGCGATATTGAGAAGGTTGCTAGAGCAACAGGAGCAAAGATAATCACGAGTCTAAGAGACATAAGACCAGAAGACCTAGGCTATGCTAAGCTAGTAGAAGAGAGGAAGGTTGGCGAGGAGAAGATGGTATTCATAGAAGGCTGCCCGAACCCAAGAGCAGTAACGATACTCATACGTGGAGCAGCTGACAGAATACTAGACGAGGCAGAGAGAAGCATACAGGACGCACTACACGTAGTACGTGACCTATATAGAGAGCCAAAGATAGTTCCAGGAGGAGGAGCATTCGAGATAGAGATAGCTAGAAGACTAAGAGAGTGGGGTAGAAAGCTACCAGGAAAGGAGCAGCTAGCAGTACTAAGATTCGCAGATGCTCTAGAACACATACCAACAATACTAGCAATGACAGCAGGACTAGACCCAGTAGACGCAATAGCAGAATTAAGAAGAAGACATGAGGCTGGAGAGGTAGACGCAGGAGTAGATGTTCTAGGATGCAAGATAGACAACATGTATAAGCTAAATGTAGTAGATCCACTACTAGTTAAGAAGAACGTGATAAAGGCTGCAACAGAGGCAGCAATAATGATACTCAGAATAGACGACATAATTGCAGCAGCACCATCAAAGGGTGAAGGAAAGACAAAGAAGTCTGGACTACCAGAAGAGAGCGAGTAAAATAAGTACATAGCTTAGCGAAACCTTTCTAAACTCTTCCTGTCTCTACCTCCTAATCATGTCCTCAAAATCTAAATCAAGTGTAAAAGTATTTAATCTCGAGGAAAATTTTCCAAAAACAATTGAAGATCTAATATCAGCTCTCGAGAAAGGTCTTCTACCATTTCCTCCACGATTAACAAAGTACGAGATAGCTAGAATAGTTGCAGCAAGAGCAAAACAGCTAGCAATGGGTGCAAAACCACTCATAGACGTATCTAAACTAGGAACATGTGACCCCATAATAATAGCATTAGAGGAGTTGAAGCAGGGTAAGTTACCGTTCATAGTTAGTAGAAAACTACCAACAGGACAGAGAATAGAGATAAAGGCTCAAGATCTACAGAAGTTAGAGAGAGAGTACGGTCTCGGAATACCTTACTAACACTTACTCCCTTATTCTCCCAGTCTCTACTTCTCTCTCAGTAGGTTCACTCCTCTTCACCTCTATCTTACCCTCCTGAATAGAGACCTCAACATAATCACCAACATCAAGTCTACCAAGAGCCTCAACCTCATCCTCTGTAAGCCAGATCGTGAGTCGAGGGATGGGAAGTTTACCTCCTGTTCCTCCAAGACCTGGAAACGGCATTGACTTGAGAAGCTGTTGAACGAGAGGCATGACCTCTCTAGCAAGTCTAGCAATCTCATCACTTCCAGCAATTACAGGTCCAGGAAGCTCTCTCTCTTCAACTATGTCTATCTTCACCATTCTTCCTCCAGACACGTCATATACTATGGACTTACTTAGAACGTATCCTCTAAATGAGAGTTTAGTCATCTTCTTCCTGTCTAATGTGTATGAACATGTTTAAAAAGGTTAAGGTATCATGAACGATGTGTGAAGGTTAGGATATGAGATTTATGACTAGTAGTGAGCTTATGCGAGGTTTCGAGAATGGAAAAACCTCTACTGTTTCTCTCGTCCCCGTTTTTATTCTGATTTTACTGCTTCTTCTCTAGTACTATCTCTATTGCTGCTACGTATCTCTCCTTTCCTCCCTGTCCTGTTATCTTGTCGCTGAGCAGCTTTACCTCCTTAACCTCTACTAGACCTGGCATGAATCTGTCTCTCACCATTACTGCTGTTGCTACTGCTCTAGCTATTGCTGTTCCTCTTGCCTTAAGTATGACTCTCTTGCTGCCTGCATTGAACTGCATTACTGTTGCGATTACGTAGTTTGTTGTTGGTTTTCTACCTACTAGTATTGTTGCTTCTGGCGCTGACATGTATGGTCCGAGCGTGTAATGTAGCGCGTATTTTTTAAAATATTACCGTTCAGATACAGATGTATGGTCTCTGTTGACGAGATAGTTTCGAAGTGTCTCGAGGACATAGCTAACGTGAGCAAGGAGAAGGTGGTCAGACATGTACTCTCATGTATTACAGAGAGGACTGCTAAGAGCATGAACAACGTTAAGAGGATAGTCATAGATAATGGCATGAAGTACCAGTACATGATCTATCTCGAAGTATATGATAAGTCAACTTTTGGTGAGGTTGTTGAACTTCTTAAGAAAGCTATAGACAAAGTAGTAGAACAGTTACCACAAGATCTTAAGAACAACTTTCCCAGACCTAGCCTAGTTGACTGGGGGGAGGAGAAGTACCTGCTCTTCAGTAAAGAATATGTAGCTGTGAAATATGTCCTAGAGTAATCATGCTAGCAGACGAGTCAAGATACAAGCTCAAGTACACGTA
>JAADDN010000158.1 GCA_013153895.1 Thermoproteota archaeon
TACTATACCCCTTATAGATCACTAAATTACTCTCCTCCAAGATCTCGAGAAGCTTAAGATAACCTTCTTCATAACCTTCATATAATAGATCGATATTTTCAACAACATCCCTTAAATACTTTATAAGAGATTTTAATCTAACTATATGAATAATATCCGTAAGTTTCTCCTCTAACTTACTCAACCATTTCTTAATATTTGAGTCAAATCTTACTGATAGTTCTATAATTTTTGCAGGATTTCCTCCCGTTAGCTCCCATACATCCTCTATGATGTTTCGACTAGAAAGCTGTTCAACAAGTTCTTCTGTAGATTTTTTATCTAAATTCCATAGAAGATGAATTACTGCATGTCTATGCTTAGTTATTAGTCTTCTACTGACACCTTCAGAGGTAGTAGCAAGAATTAAAAGAGATCTTGGCTCATGTTCTATCTTAATTTTTGTTCCAAGCTCATATAGATACTTGACATAGTACTCAACTTTATCTAAACCAATAGATCTAACGATATCGTCTACAATTATAACAATATTCTTATTAAATAGCTTAAATTTATTAACAATATATGATATTATCTTAGATAGGTTCAATGCTATTAATCCTCCTAGAGGAATATTAAATGTCTCAGTTATTGTGCTAAGAATCTCTTTAACTGTTATGTTAATGTTAGTATAGATAGCCTTCTCAGGATCTGATACTTCTATAGCATCTATATATATTATGGTGTATTTCCTATTATCTTTGATACTATGTATAAAATATTTCATTAACGTCGTTTTTCCACATCCTTCAGGTCCATATACGAACTCTACGAGAGGTGAACCTTTTGTTGCAAGTTCTCTAAGTTTCTCAAGTTCTCTTACTCTATTTACAAACTTTATTTCTTTACTGTTTACCCTTATTTTAAACATTCCTTAACTTGTTATTATTAACTCTAGTGGTCTTATAATTCTTGGCAGTATTAATAAGATGAGCACTGACAGAGCTATACTTGATGCGAATGTTAATAATGCAATGATGTATGGCGATATTGTTGGTATGATGTTTAGTATTAGTATAGGTACGAGTATTGGGAGTATGCTTATGAGTGTTGCAAGATTCTGTACTGGTAGCAGGCCCGTTTTTATTCTAATTATCTTAGGTATAGTGAACACTATTAGTATTGAGATCAGGATACAGGATATTATAGAGGGTAAGAGCAGAAGTGTAAGATCTATATACAGGTTTAAGAACTGTGGCGAACTAAGATATGATAATGTTGTTACTACTATACCTGTTGTTATCACTGTTATCGGAATGTATGAGAGAGCTGCTATATAGATAGAGAACATTATCAACCCTACTAACAGGTCCTTAATAGATATTGGATATGATAATAATACCTCGAATACTCCACTAAATCTATCCTTACCTATTGTATTCACGAGGTAGCCAGATGCTATGAATGTTGCCATTATAGCTGCAAAAAATGGTTCAAATATTGTTGCTATAATTATAGTTATATCTTTAGGACTTATCTGAGAAGTCCCTAGAAATTCTCTAGCTAAAACATATAGTGCATGACGAGTCAAGGGTGTATATAGGTTTGGAGCGTAAAGTCCCGTAATGATTAGAAGAACTGACATCACTATGCCAAGTAGTACTGATAGTCTCAATACTGTGCTTATACAGGCTTCTGCTCTCAGAACATATGCTTTAACTATGCCTTTGATCGAGCTCATTCTTTTAAAATATCCTCTAGAGGATTATAAATATCTACTATTCTCAGAATTTTACAACCATGATTAACAAGTTCCGTAAGTAGAGTCGGTAAGTCGATATTTACGTCGATATCAATGATCCACATTCCTTTATCATAGGTGTAAGGTATCTTAAACTTCTCAAACACTGGTACAGGATCACCTTTAATGATTATGCCTACCTTACGTTTTTTACCTGAAAGTCTTGCAATTACATTATCCTTAGTATCGTATAGTACTACCTTTCCATTCTTTAACACACATATCTTATCACCTATAAGAAGAGCTTCATCTAGATCATGTGTAACGTAGATTATTGTTCTTTCTCGTGATAACTTTCTAACAATATCTAATATAACGTTCCTAGAAATAATATCAAGACCTTCAGTAGGTTCGTCTAGAAGAATAATCTGAGAATCTTCTAATAGAACTCTCAGAAGAGCAAGCTTTCTTCTCTGCCCTCTACTTAAAGTTGAAACATTACAATCAAGAATATCTTCTAATCCCAACCTTATAGAATACTCATGTATCACTTTCTTAACATCTCTATTCACAATTCCTCTAGCATACATGTAGAATAACATGTTCTTAAGACATGTCAACTCATCTATGAGACCTTCACGATGAGGAAGATAACTTATATATCTTTTTAAACTAATATCGTCAAAAATCGATTTCCTATCTATGAGGACTCTACCTCTTATCGGTCTAATTATTCCAGCACATACACGAAGAAGCGTAGTCTTACCACTACCATTAGGACCGAGCAATACCGTTACACCTTTATCAAACTCTATCGTTACATCATTTAGAATGATCTTAGATTGATATCCTGCATAGACATGGTCCAAGTATAGAGATGCCACGCTACTCTTACATCATAACTTTTCAACAATCTAATAAGCTTTCTCAGAACCTTGCCTTCTCTTCATCGATCAGAGAGAGGAGGTATCATCACTGTATTGTTGCTACTCTAACAAGAATCTCCTCCACAAGATCCTCGATTCCTGGACTTCGAGATAACTTAGATCCTATCATTAGTAATCTATCAATCTCTATACATAGTTCACAGCTCTTAACTTTAACTATACATACGTTATTATCAGGATCACAACCTTCAACCCCCTTAACTACAGGAACAACATTTATAGTCTCTCTACTCTTATTAAGATATTTAGAAATTTTACCTAAGCTTTCATAAGAGATTAATGGATAATGAACAATAATCTTTAAATGAAAATTACTAACACTCATGTTACTTATAAGAAAATGAGAAAACTGTGAAGGAAAACTATTAACACATAGAACATGTTTACCATCATCAACACAATAAGAATTTTCGAGAGGATTATAGAGACATAATGCAACATCAATACTCCTTCTTGCTAGTGCCTCAGCAATACTTACAGATACTATAGAAGTATATAATAGACATGGACCATCTACATGTACAATATACATCAATTTACTCACCCTTATAGAACATAGGCACATTATTAAACATATGCTTCACATGCTCAAACTTTTGAGCAGATCATGATCAAACTATTGATCATGAAACTTAAGAACAGGAAGAACATAACATAAACGTGATAGAGATAGTAGAAGTAATTGAAAAAGAAAAAACAATAATATTCAAACACCTATCTAAAGGATCCCTGACAATATACGCAATAATGATACCTAAGAAAATAACAGACACAATAACAAAAATAACTCATGAAGAACCTCTAACTCTACTTAAAAACAGTAGAAAATCCATAGTAAAAATAGATGATAAAGTAGGAATATTACTGAGGCTATGCAAGATCACAAGAGAAGTAGAAATAGAGTAAAAATAGAAATAGAACCTCTAGAGGACATAACATATGTACTCTCCATAAGTCCTATGAATAAGAGACTAAGAATAATATTCAACAAAAAGATACAAGAAATATTAGAAAAATATCATACAAAAATAAAGGAAGGACAAATAATAGAAATACTACTATGCATAGATA
>JAADDN010000080.1 GCA_013153895.1 Thermoproteota archaeon
AGATGTTAGAAATATGTTTGATAAAATATATACAGTTTCTATAAAACAGTATTATTATCTTACTAAGAGGGTTAAGGATTTAGAGATTCTTATTTTAGTAGGTAAAGAGATTGAGGAAATGTTAAATAGCGTGTCAGGAAGCTTTTTACTTAGAGATGTCTAATAAAAGAAACTCTGAATATAATCTCCCTTTATCGGCAACTTCAGCAATATTGAATAAGGTTGGTAAAGGTGCTTCGCAGACGATTATAACTGCTATAGATAAGACTGGTATAAGATACTATGTTGGAGATAGTGTATTAACGGAGGAGAGTATACAGAAGATGAAGGAGCTTGGACTTCTTGTTCAGGTAGGATTCATAGGTATATTATCATGTCCATCATGTGGAGATCATGTTCTAGCTGTATTACCTGTCTGTCCTAGATGTAATTCTAATGATGTAGATATTGCAGAGCTTGTTGCACATGTAAAGTGTGGTTATATAGGATTTCTGAGAGAGTTTACACGTAATGGAGAGCTAGTGTGTCCTGGATGTGGTAAGAAGATTGAGAATAGTGATACTGAGCTTAGAGTTTATGGTAGAGTATTCATGTGTCAGAACTGTGGTGCAAAGTTTGAGACTCCATCATTAAAGCTTAGATGTCTTAACTGTGGACTAGTGTTCACTCTTAAGGAAGCTAAGATAAAGAGGATTCCTCAGTACGCTATAGAGGCATCAGCACTTGAAAAAGCCAAGTTAATATTTGTGAGAGATTATGTTAAGAACATGATAGTCAACATCGCTGACAAGTATGGTATAGATGTAGAGTTTGACGTAGATATAAAAGGTATGTCGGGGGTAGTTCATAAGATACCTATCCTACTCAAGAGAGGATCTAAGGAGGTGATAGTATATTACATACTTAATGAGAGAGATGCAACATTATTCACAAGTCTCCTACTTGACCTTCCTGAGCCACGAGAGATGATAGTCATATGTGATGATAATGCTATGAGAGAGCTTGGAATGTCTTGCTCAACGTTAGCTGCAGGAAAATCCTCTATAACTGTCATACCTGCAGACCTGAACAATCTTGAGGCTAATCTTGAGGATGCTATTAGGAGAGTCTTCAAATTATAGGTACGTGAATTGTAGGTACAAACATTCTTGCTAAGAATATCTTCAGTACTAGTAGAAACATGTATGATGTTGGTGCTAGAACCATGTAATGTATTAATCCTGCTAGAGGTCTCTCATAAACTATTCTTCCAATTATTAATGAAGCACCTGCACAATTTATTAAAGTTATATACTCAACTATCGATATCATTGCATCTAGGTATCTAGTGTTTATAGCAAGTTTTATAGCTCCTGAAGCTATCGTGAGAGCTCCCTTAGGAAGTTGAAAGGATGATAATATGGCTATTATTCCACATATGAAGAGGTAGACGAACACCATCATGTATATTAATGCTATATATGGCTTAAGATTAACCATTCTCTCTCTCCTATATGATTGAATAGACTCCATTGTGTGTGCAGCAACATCTAAAATATCTTCTGCACGAGCACCATATCTATATGCTAGGTCTAGGAGATCTGCGAATCTTATTATACCTTCTGCACCAATTTCAGACCCAACTATTCTAAGTGCATCTGATACAGGTATGGACCTGTACTTGCTTAATAATAATGCTCTACCGATTATCATATTTATCGGGGACATTCCGCTCCTAGCTATGAGATTAAGTGCATCTTCTATGACTGTACCTGTTCTTAATGCATCTGCTACTATTCTAGTAACTATTGGTAACTGATCCTCAATTCTGTAGAGTAGCTTGAACCTATTATACTCATATATCGCTGATGGAGCTACAAAAGCTACTGATAACATTATGAGCTCGATGAGAAATGTTGGTCTTAGTGGAGCATATGGTATCTCTATTGTAGCATTCAGTATCTTTCCCTTAATATATGATTTAGAATGTATACATTGAGTCGCTACCATGAATATACATAGAAGCAAAAGAATATATACTGGTATTCTAACAATGAGTCTAGTATCTAGCCTAGCTCTCCTGCGAGGCCGCTCCTTCCCTCTTTTTCTACTTTGTCTCTTTTTGACTCGTAAAGGTATTTTAGATCCCGTTACGTCTTTATAAAGAGATTAAGAAAAATAAACTCTACAGCTAGTAATAATATAGCAGATGTGACTGTTCAAGAGACTGTTCAGAGACAGGAGGTAAAGAGTAACATAGTTCTGAGAGACGTCTACAATATAGTACCTGGATACGTGTACGTGATCATATATAGAGATGAGAAGGAGGGCTCTCTAGTATATAACGTAATTGAGCCTCCATTAACAGATGAGGATGTGAAGAATCTTGAGCTCATTACTGAGACCGTGCGTGACATAATAATGAAGGATAGAAAGATATTGAACGAGGTTCTATCTGGAAGATTAACGATACCTCATGAGAGACTTGAATCGTATGTTAGAGATGCTGTTAAGAAGCTTAAATTAAAGATTGAGGAGCCTGTACTGAAAAAGTACATGTATTACATAACTAGAGACGTGTTAGGATTCGGAAAGCTTGATCCTCTCCTACGTGATCCATATATTGAGGATATAAACGTTAATGGACCTGGAAGATACGTCTATGTATGGCACAGCTTTTATGAGCATTTACGAACAAACATAATATTTGAGACAGCAGAGGAAATATATAACTATATTGTAAAGATATCTCAGATAGTTAAGAGAAACGTGAGCTCTGCAAACCCAATACTTGAGGGATTGATAGGTAACTTTGCGAGAGTTGAAGCAACGTTAAGTGATGTTGCACCATTAGGACACTGTATCAACATAAGAAAGTTTAGAGCAGAACCCTTCACCATAGTTGATCTAATAAAGACTGGTACTATAAGTGCAGAAGCAGCAGCATATCTGTGGCTTGTTGTTGACTATAAGTTTAACATAGTCATAATAGGACCTACAGGAAGCGGAAAGACAACACTACTTAATGCGTTGCTCTACCTGATACGTCCTGAAGCTAGGATAGTTACTATAGAAGATACTAGAGAGATAAATATACCACATGAACAGTGGGTACCACTCTTAACAAGACCATCATATAATCCACAGGTCAGAGAGATAACGCAGTTCGACCTGATAAAGGTATCCATGAGAATAAGACCAGACTACCTAGTCATAGGTGAGATTAGAGGAGAGGAAGCATATGCACTCTTTCAAGCATTTGCAAGCGGACACTCAGGATTAACCACGCTTCATGCAGATACTGTAGAAGCAGCAATAATGAGATTAACTACCAAGCCCATGAGCGTCCCAAGAAGATTACTAAGAATGGCACACGTGTTCTGTAATATACAGAGAGTAAGAATATTTGACAAGATTGTGAGGAGAGTCATAGAGATAAAAGAGTTCAGAGGATTCGAAAATGGTAAACCAAGGTTCGTAACAGCTTTCAAATATAATCCAATAATAGACAAGGTTGAGAAAGCTGAAGAGAGTAAGCTTCTCAAAGAGATAGCTGAGGTAAGATTAGTACCCTACGAGAACCTTCTAACAGAATTAAGAAGACGTAAAGAGGTTCTTGAGGCTATGGTGAAGTACAACTTTAGAGATCCACCAACAGTGTTTAGAATATTTAGAAGCTATCACATAAATCCTGAAGATACTTATCTGAAAGTTATATCAGGCGTTATACCTTAA
>JAADDN010000125.1 GCA_013153895.1 Thermoproteota archaeon
TGGTATGTTTGTGATGTTTGTTCTTATTTTTATGTTTACTGTGTTTGGGTTTGGTGCATATACGACTAGTATGTACCCGCTCTTATTTACTGTGATCGTTATCTTGTTTTTATGTACTAGACCGTTTATTAGTGGGCCTAAGTATCCTAAGAATGTCCATTCTGTGAATGTTTTTGGTATCTTTTCTTGTTTTGTCTCGTATGCTCCTCTTCCTGGGTTTTCGAGGTATGCGACTATTATTCCTTTTATGTTCGTGATTGCGTAATAGTACGATATTGGTATTTTATATGGTTTTGATAGTACTTCCCATCCTTGTACTTCTTTTGGTACGTATATGCTTATTTTTGTTCCTATTGGCACGATTAGTGTTAATGTGCCAGTTGTGATTATGGGGACACTATTGTTTATTGGTATGACGTTGCTATCATTCACGATCCACCAATAGTATCCTGTGATGTATGATTGTTCTATGATTTCTGATGGTGAGTATACTATTGCATAGTAACCTGGCGCGTTGTTTGACCAGGGTGCGCAGAATTTGTCACAGCCTGATGGGTAGCATTCTCCGATGATGCATTTTGTTTTTAGTTTTGCATACTTAGTACATAGTAGGTATGTTTTTGCTATTCCTGTTGGTGTTTGTATTTTTATGTATGTCCATGTTGGTGTTGTTGGTGGTGTTATGGATATGTATATTGTTGCGTATCCTGGTGGTGTATAGGTGTGTGGAACATACCAGCTTAGTTTTTTGCTTGTTATGTTTGTTGTTTGGTTTATTACTTGTGTAATGATTGTTATGTTCCATATTGGTGTTGTAAATTGTTTACATATGTGTCCGCTTACGCATGCTACTATGGTTATCCAATGTGGTGAATATAGTACTACTCTCCTAGTAGTATACTTTGTCTGTACTAGCTTGAGATTGTAGATCCAGGTCTTTCCTTGCTGTGTTGCACCTGGTGGCTTGTAGTTTACTAGTGTGCCATTAATATATAGCCAGTGTGGGTATCCTCCTTTCTCATGTTCCTGTACTAGTACTAGTCTCTGTCCAATGTTTTCTACCGTTAGAATGAGGTCGCGGTAGTCGAAGTCGCAGTGTGAACAATCCTCAAAAAACAATGTTACTATGTTTGTACTGTTCTGTATGTAGTGTACATAGCCTTCTGTTTTAACTACCTTCACTATCTTCTCTATACGGTTAGTACCGTAGTAAGATTCTGCTAATACTACGACACGATCAGTAACATCGTTATCTCCCCTAAACGTTATACATAATGTTAACCTATAGATTCTAGCTGAGATTACTCTCCTAATCTTAACATATGGGAACTTGAGTACTATGTAACCGTTTGGTGCTATCGGTCCTACTGGGTGATTCAACAATATGAGTCCATTGTCTGCTACGACTTTCTTTACTGTGAAGCTTATGAGACCAGGATTTGTTACCCATAGAACGATCTTAGTACCATTATAGTATGCGTATGCCCAGGGTAGCAACATTGCGTATCTAACATTCATTATTCCAACATTATTGATAGTGTATAGAGCGTAGCCTATCACGCTACCTGTCAAGACTATTGCTATTGCTAGAGCTATCACACCAGCATACTCCTCAAGCAAGACCCGAATCATGAAAATAATAGAGCTTTAAAAAGCGGGTTTTCCCGGGACAAGGATAACAAGGATAATTTTCATATATGGAATAGTGATAGATTATTGTTAAGGACCTAGATGAGTAGTTACTATAGGATTGACCTAGTTTTTTCTCGTACTAGGAAGTACTATTATGCTGATGTAGTTGGTAACACTATCTTAAGACCGGATCAGAAGGTCTTGATAGTACGTAGAGATGCTGTTAACAGGATAGGTAGTTTACAGACTGTATGTTACGGTCTCGAGCCTAGTCTAGTATCTGCATATGTTAATAAGCTAGTCAACGCGAGAGAACTTGTTGAACTTGTTAACAACGCTATAAAGCCCACACCTGGATCTGTCAAGATGATAAGTAGAGAACGTGTTAGAATAACAGCACCATTATCACTAGGAACAGAGGAGAAAGTAGAGACAATAGTTTTCCCAACTATGAGAGACTATGAGAAATTTATAGAAGAACTAGCATTAGGAATATGGTGCTATGTTCTTGGTTTAGCTGCAAAAGTGGTAAATATTTTAGATGCAATGCGTAGAGTAAACCTAAGAAAACTATCTATTAAATCTTAACCTTTCCTTTAACTCTCTTATCTTACCTACATACTTATCATATACTCTTTGAAAAATCTTATCTGCAGAATCTCCAAACGTTTTAATAAGCTCATTTCTTAAATCTTCTATTAACTCATCATATGTTCTAACAAGCTTATAACATGATGATCTAGAGACTACTCTTACCCTACTACTCTTAATATCTTCGCATAACTGTGAAATATTCTCATAAACTTCTCTAAGCTCTTCTAGACTGGTAGAAGTTGTTAATCCAGTTACATAGTCTTCAAGCTCTCTAACACAATTAGGAAGTAATGATTCAACATCTGGACAACCTTTATTGCAGTAATCTCTTAACGTGTCTATGTCGAACGTGACTTTAGCGTCAGTCTCGAGTTTACGTATAATGCTTATAATATTGTTTATCTCTTCCATCGTTATGTATCCTCTAGATACTGCTTGTTCTAGGATACTCCTAATTCGTTCACATGCTTCAACGCATGAGACCATGTGAGAAGTTCTCATATGAAGTTTTTTAAAGTTTGCGGTTTAAACCTTACAAAGCTGTTATACGTGTAGTATTGTGCTTATTATTGTTCCTGCTATTAACTGCATGTATAGTCCTAGGTGTTCGTTATCTATTATTTTCCCGGTTGTGAATGATGCTACTGCTAGTGAGAATGCTAGTAATTTGTCTAATGCTGTTATGCTAACTGTCTTGAATATTCCTACTCCACCATGTCCCAGTACTGCTAGTCCAGTAAACATCCAGTGTAGTGTACCTACGATAGCTACCATTACTCCAAATGCTACTAATCCCATCATTCTCATGGTGCTTCTCAACGTGTTTAGAGTATTGAGTACATGGTCGACTAATCTATATGTTAATGATATTGATTCTACCGTACCAACATTTTGAGCTGCTTTATGAATAGTCTCGAAAATATTGTCAAACATGTTCTCTATCCTGGGTGGGTAGTAGAGTGGGTTTCCACTCATTAATGCATTGAAGCTGTAGCGGACTCGCATTGGTAAGCTACGTAGCGTCTCTATATGTTTCATATAGTTTCTAAATGTGGTTAATATTGATAATATTCCAATTATTATACATGTGATACCTATGTTACCTGTTGTTAGATAAGTTACTGCTCCTAGGAGTACTGATATTAGGAGCAGTATGTAGTCTGTTCTTGGGAACTCTGTTATTGTTCCTAACGTTAGTCCACTTATCTGGAAGAGGTATAGTAATGCTATTGATAGTATCTGCATCATGTATGATATTGTTATTAGGGTACCAGCTCCAAGTAACATACCCATTATTGGGAGTAGGAGGCTCAGTATTGAGAAGAGTAGTACCATTTCTACAATTGCTATAAACGTATCTACCTGTCTTATACACTTGTTTAACTGTACCTGTATAGCAATTTCAAGACCTTGCAATGTTACTCTCCTATCAATACCAGCCTGCTCATCAAGGTACGCTATCGTTAAAGGCTGATATTCTGATCTC
>JAADDN010000190.1 GCA_013153895.1 Thermoproteota archaeon
ACTGCGGTCGGCGTTGGGGTGTTTCACTTCCGGGTTCTGATGAGTCCGGGTGAACCACCCCAACTATGGCCGGGTTACCCGAGGCGCAAGATCTAAGGCTCGAGTAGAATTAAAAATCTTACTCTATGACCTACATGATGAGGAGGAAACTACTGATACCCATCGGAATCATTTGTCTTCTAGCTGATCTAATATATGAAGGATATAGATCAATACTTTACATACTAGTTAAGGTAGCAGGAGGAAACTTAACACAACTATGCACATTATGGGGAATAGGAGACATAGCAGTAGTAGCTGGTAGGATCATAGGAGCAACACTATCATCAATAGGCATAATATCCCTAACATATGCGTTAGGATACATACTTACATGCATACTACCAATCTCTATACTCTACACCTCACTACCAACATTATATACAGCATACATAATTGAAAGATTGGGAAAAGGCTTGAGAGGACCCTCAAGAGACATCATAATAAAAGTAATAGCTGAGAAGACAGGAAGAGCGTTCGGAATAGTAGAGGCACTAGATCAGGTAGGGGCAGTAGCTGGACCTCTAATACTACTCTCACTATACTACATATCGAGATCTATAAGAACATTCTTAACATATTGTACAATAATTCTTACAATATTCTCAATAATATTAATAATAAACCTATTAAGCATATCACCAAGAATTAGAGAGGTAGCTAGAGGATTAAGAGGTAGAGGACTCCTAAGACCATCAAGAAAAAGCATAATATATTCAATAGGGACGCTTCTAACTACATCATGTCTTTTTCCAATAGCTGGAATTCAATATATATCATCAATATCTACAGGAATAGGATCAGGACTAAAAATGTTTACAATATGCATGATAGTGTCCACAATAATAGCATTAGCAGTTGGAGAGATCTCTGAGAAAAAGAGCTCAATAATACTCACAATAATTCTACCATTAACATCAATAATAAGCCTACTCTATCCATCAGCTATATATGTAATAGGCATACTCTACGGTATATCTCTATCAGTTATAGAAGTATTATTTAGAGGATTAGCATCAAATATTGGAGATGTAGGCGTGTATAGCATAATTAGTCTTACAATATGTATAGGAATGTTCATATCATCTATACTGTTCCCAATAATATATTATGCAAAGATTATTGTAGCATTAACATACATATTTGCTACATATGTTCCTGGTATAGTGATCATTCTCTTAGGTCTGCGTGAGTAAGTATTGGTTGAGGATTATCTATCTCTCTACTACTTATTACAAAGCTTGCAATATGTATTGAATAATATTTCCTAAACCTTTCTTCTATCTCTTTGAGAACCTTCTTCAACCTGTTCTTGGGAACTCTACATTTTACATATAATGTTTTTCCAGATACTTCATTAACTATCTTACCCTCTCTAACAACCATTCTACCATCCTTAAGTACTAGCCATGCTCTCCTGAGAGCGTTATGAACTTTCTCATATTCTACTGATGGATCTATATTGCGAGGATCTATGTCATATATTGCTATGTCTGCTATAGCTCCAGGTCTCAATGTTCCTCTATCGTTTAGTCCTAATATTTTTGCTGGTGCTGCTCTTGTTATGATTGCTATATCTCTAAAAGTGTACTCTCTATCTATTGATGGTAATATCATCCTCTTTATCGCTTTTCTAGGCATCTTCTCCATCTCCTTCTCTCTAGCTCTCCTGCTCATGAGCCAGGTCATTATTAGTGGGTACCTCGTGAATGGTCCTGCGTTAGGGTGATCTGATGAGAGTACTAGTCTCCACTTAAGATTTTCTGATGCAAGTAGTGCTATCTCTAGACCAATACTCCACTGTATTGCATTAACCACGCTTTTCCTCCTATAGTTATATGGTACTATTCCTGTAGCTGTCTCAGCCTCTATATCGTGTAGAACGACCTTCCACTTTCTTAAGTGGTATAGTATGAACTCGAAAGGTGCATCAGCAGTCATTGTGGTAGTCTCTCCAAAACTTACCTGTCCAAGATCTATAGACGTGTGTGGACTTCTCTCAAGTTCTTTAACTATCTCTTCACTTGCTGCTGCAAAATTATACCAACAATCTCCTTTATATGCACTAAACTGTACATGAGTTACATGAAGTACTAACCTATCCTTTAATACACTGCTCTCACCTGTTCTAAACGTCTCTAGTAGGGTAGTATAGTTTCCAGGTACGCCAAGCTTGTTAGTATGTACATGAATGCTGTGAGGAAGGTTGAGGATCTGTGCTACACGTGAGTACGAGTATATTATCTCTCTTGGTGTTACACCATACTCAGGAACTTGATCATCAATATCGAAGTAGAGTCCGTAACCGTAGAACCATGCCATGTCTGCTCCTGGATCAACAAGCTTGATTGCGTATCCCTTCAAGCTATCTAACATCCAGGCAACATATATTGCAAGACTCTCAAGATCCTTCTCAACTATGTAGTCTAGTCCTAGCCAGGTAGAGTCGAAGAGTATGTAGACTAGCTTGTCAACTATGGGAGTATCATTCAACTCCTCGTGAGTGTGCCTGGTCTTGAGAGGTGGACTAGCAGCCTCACATATGAGAGTGTACCCCATCTGAGCATATCTGTACCCTGTCCTGATAACTGTTGGAGTAGACTTTCCACAGTGAGCTCTAGGATAATCAAGAGCTGGAACATTAGTACGATAATGATCTTCAGGTCTCATGAGTCTAGCAATATTTATCTTAGGACCAGCAACATGAGTATGAATATCTATAGCACCAGCCATAGTTAACCTACCACAGACATCTATAACCTCTACATCTCCCTTAACATCTGAGCACTCTATGATTCTACCTGTCTCTAAGTCAACACATATGTCCATTATCTCACAATCAATATCCTGTACAGGATCCACCACACATGCATTACGTAACATCAAGAACCTAGGCACAGTCCATTTAGTACTGACTACTAAGCTAATAAAGATTCTTCATGTTAAAAATTGGGAGATCGAGAGATAGTAGTAAGATTCTTAAACTAGCTACCTCTCGCTCACCTTTGGATAAACTATATCTCTAATATATGAGAATGCTCTACCTGCAACATGTAGAAGTATCCTAGCCTTCCTATGATCAACATTCTGCCCCTTATAGAGAAGATCACTACGAACCTTAGCTAACAAGACATCACATATCACGAAATCTACTTCTGCTACTGGAATTATCTGTCTAACCTTAGCTTCAATATATCCAACACAGTCCTCTATATGTGGAGGCTTAACCTTCTCCGAGCTTGAGAATCTTAATTTAAGTATCTTAGTCTTATCAACATCTCTACCACTGACAGTACCAGCCTTCCAGACCTCATCTACCAGATCTACAGAGGGAACATTTATCGTTAACTCAGGAACCTCATCTAGAAGCTTTCGAGTATAGGTGTCCCTACTTATGGCAACTCCTATAGTAGGCTCGTCCTCTGCTATAGGAGTTACCCAGCTTGCAGCCATCACGTTAACTCTACCATCTCTACCACAGGTAACCACGAGAACGACAGGTCGTGGGTGAAGTATCTGGTAGAAGTTCGATAATTCCGAGAAAGTCATAGTATAGGTATGTTAACCTGATGTTAATATT
>JAADDN010000189.1 GCA_013153895.1 Thermoproteota archaeon
TAGGTAACAACTAGTAATCCCTGCTCAATACTTTTATTTCAGATATTTATTATAGTTTGCTCGAAAGCCTAATAGGAGCCATAAAAGCAAACAAGAGTGCTGAAAACTATTCTCCGTAGGAATCTATTTCTTCCAGTTCTAGTGCTTTCTCTATTGCCTCAGCTAACTCTGCGATTTCATCCCTTAGTTCACTAATTATCCTGTAGTAGTCTCTACGCATACACTCTATTTTCTTCGCCAGTATGTATGGATACGGAGTTTTCACGAATACTATTACACGGGTGCAGTATAGGGTTGCTTCTATCTTGAGTGCAGCATACTCTATGGTTTTATCTAGGGATAGTGCTTTGAATAAGGATGAAGCACCATATTTTTTCCTAAAATAGTCTCTTATGTCCTCTCTGCGTACTAGTGCAAAGTCTGTACCAGTAGGGTACAAGCCACGCAACGGTACGCATGTATTCTCGTTGCAGAACACTAGGTATCCCTTGTACTCCGATGGTAGAAAACCGGGTATCATCATTATTTGTTCTCTCGTAAACATTAGTGTTAGCTCGTGCTCACGAATACATTGAGACCAGCCGCATTCAGACACATATTTTGACCTATCGCCGAGCGATGCTGGTGTAGAGAGTATTTTGTCAAGGTATTCTTCGAGCCTACACCTATCATCACGGGGTAGGAGTGTACGGTACTCGTGTAACATGTCAAGTAGTATTGGGCCGGGCTCTTCTCCTAGTTCCCTGTATTCGTGGTAGAAAGTATAGGTCGCAACGTATCTTTTGAGTAGCTCTGCCTCAACCCTTATACCGTGTTCTTTCACGTATTTTTTGACAAGAGGCCAGATTATCCTGTAGAGAGGCTTTACAGTCGACTTATATACGCATAACCCTTTATAGCAGCAGTTTGTCTTCATTTCTTCTCCTTCATCTCCTTCAGCAGTCGCTTAAGATTATTGTAGAATGCAGGGTATGATACAAACCTGTTCTGAGTAGGATTTCTACCTCTTGCCGCTCTTTTCGATGCCATTTCGTCTAAGTACTCTATAAATCTCTGCTCTTCACGTAGAAACTTTCTCCAGAGTCTCCGTATCGGTACACCATATAGATATGGCTTAACGTATTTCTCATAGAAAATATTCTTCGCCACCTGTATTTCCTCGGGTGTGAGCTCTTTGAAAAGCGACTTCCTAGCTAAGTATAATGCATAATAGTGCACTAGTGTTGGCTTAGTATAGACCTTCCCCTCCTCCTTCAGCCTCGCAAGTGCTCGTCTCGTCTTAGCACTTACATCTAGCACATAGTCCTTAGCAACAGCTACTTTTATCCTCCAATATAGCTCCATGAAATCCTTAACTGTTTTTATCTGGTAGTTTATCGTCTCTCTCAAGGTCTCCGAGTCGACAACCTGTTTTAACGAGTTCAGCATCTTTATCAAACCGTTAAAAGCTTTGGAAATATCAGCGTCACGTACAAATATTATCTTCCAGCCTCTCTCGGTAAAGTATCTGATAATCTCCTCGTAGTGCTTAGGCTCCGCAGTTAACCTGTCAATGCTTTCAACAATCAAAGTGTTAATATTGTTCAGCTCCATGAAACGTAGAAGCTGTTTGAATACTGGTCGTTCAAACGGGTTTTCCAATCTCGACACTTCTATCTCTGGTGCAAAGATAAAGCACTTGATATTGTGCTCTTTACAGTACTTACGTATAACATAGGCTTGATTCTCTGGATTTTCATCCGCTCTACTCACTCTTATATAGCCTACAGCATCTGTTTCCATCTATAACCCCTCTCGTTTCCTAGTAGCACTTATCACCTAGGATACATACCTTCTTTGAATACTTGCCAGTTTCTGGGAATAGCTCGTACTCACTAACTATTTTCGGCTCTACACCTACAAGTCTGCATAGCCAGATATACGCTATAGCCGTAGTGTTCTCGCATACTGTAGCTTTTTCTACAAGCTCTGCAATCCGTGTTAATGCGTTAATAGACCTGTAATTAGTAACTACATCTTCTTCCTCAAGCTCTCGAAGATACTTAGGGGCTTCAAAGAAGAGCGTGGTAAGATACTTACTGCATTTCTCAAAATATTCTTTATCTACGTATTTGCCGAGAGATACTGCTACCACTACTTTGCTATCTTCATAGAGAATACCGAAATACTCAATCCCCATCTCTTACTACCTCGATTTATCTTGCAGGGCTTAGTATTAGAGCTATATCTGGATTAAGCATTCGATATTCTTTGTAGAGGTTCTTTATTAACTCGATTAATTTTGGCCTTTTCTTCTTTTCAGGCAATGCTAGGAGATTCTGTATCTGTATGGGTACTCTGCTGTATACGTGTATTACTCCTTTGTCTCCTAGATTGATTTTACCAGTATATTCTGCTTGAATGTTTACTATGTGGACTGGCTCGTTGAATGGATAACGTACGATTGTGAACCAGCAGTCATTACTTTTCAAAGCGTTGAGTGTATTGTAGGATAGTTTTCTTTCCTCTACAGGTATCCAGCACACGGTATCTAGCGATTCTATATACGCTATTGTCTTCTCCAGCTCCTCAATACTGTGAAGCGTTATTTCCATGGAGTTATCTGACTCGTCGCAGAGTATGTCTGTATCTCCTCGTACTGCACCAGCAACTTCACCGAATACGTATATAGTGAACTTACTGTTGCTAAGACATTTGGAAGCATTAGCGAGAATACTAGGACTACTTGGAAGCTCTATCTCATCATAAATTCTCCTCTGTATTATAGAGCCTTTTGTTCTACCTATACGGTTCTCAGCAATCCTTTCAGTATATTCCATTGCTTCACAACACTTCCTCCTAGATAAAAGCTCGGCTATTTTGTTTCTCTCTTCTTCGACTAATCCAATCACTCCTCCTCACCAGCAGGTATTTTTATGATTATTCTTGCAGGAGATATTTTCTGCTCCTTTATAACATGCACGATATCCTTGACAATCATTTTCACAGCGTCTTTGTTCGCAATATTATCGGAAATATGGATTGATAGGATAGCGTTTAGTCTATTACGTGAGTCTAGTGTATACTGTACTGAAAGCTTCTCAAAGACGTTGACAGCGTACTTTAGTATATCATGTATTACTACGGATACTGCTTTAAGGAATACCTCCATATCGGAGAATGAGCGAATAGATGGAGAGACTATGTTCACCTCAAGAACCTTCATGGTTACCACACTATTCTACTTAGTATGTACAAAATATAAAACATTATCGTTAGAGCCAAACAAAAAACCAGCCCAACGAGAAAAACCCCACAACAACCACCAATCCGATTGTGGCCCAATCAAATAGCGTCAGAGATATGCTGTGTTGGCTTGTACTGGTAATAGTTATGAGAGTGTAATATATGTTGCTAAATTATTACATATTTCTATATAGTGCTAACTTAGTCTCAGTATTCATAATCTGTTAATACTACTAGATGTATAAAACAACTTATATAGCATTACTATTAAACTATAAAGTAAATAGTGCGTTAAGACATACTAATAAGCTAGTTAGTTACTATATAGGCTTATTTATAACTATAGGTTCAGTTGAGTGTATAAACGGAGTAATT
>JAADDN010000132.1 GCA_013153895.1 Thermoproteota archaeon
AGGTAGATCAGTGTTATCAACCTGTACAGCCTTTCTCACAGCTTCACATTCATCAACATTATTTAACCTTATCTTAAGATCAACAATCATTCTACTCTTCATAACAGATCACGTATACTCCATCCTTACTATATAGTGAGTACTCTTTAACATTAATCTCAGGTTTAACACCAGATGCAGAACAGATAACACCTCTGCGTGGTCTACACATTATTTTGATCTCTTTCCACTTTCTATGAAATCTCAGTATCTTACATAATCTGTAGAACATTACCATGTTATTCACATCTATAGCATAGTCCTTACTCTTCAACACCTTCTGAACATTGTTGCTCAGATCTTTTACATAGCTTAGACATCTCTCAAGAATCTTTCTATCAGATAGAGCCTTATCGTATCTAACTATATCCATGATATTAATGTACTCGTCTCTCCATAAGTGAGACTCTAAGATCAGCATTATATCTTGAACTAATGCTCCATCACGCACCTTATATGATGGGTAGAGCAATGTATCAAGCATTGTTCCTAGAAATCTGTTCTTGAGAACCTTCTCACTTACGATCCTGAGAATATTTTCAAAATCATGAGAATCTAGACTAATATTATCTGACCCTGTTACTTCAGGTATGTATGGCATTACTGATAATACGATGCTCTTAATGATGTCAAGATAGGTGCATCCAGGTAGAGGAGGCTTATCAATCTTCTCTAAAATAGTAATGCTAGAATCAACATTATCAAGAACATTCTCAGGATGCTCAATAAGGTACATTACTGTAGATATCTCAAGAAGAATCTTAGAATTTTGCTCACTCTCCTTCACAAGATCTTTAGAGTCTAGTAAAGTCTTTAGATCAATATTGAGAGCTGATACGTTTTTTCTAGATATTGTATTTATATTAAACTCATTAGCTATATCTAACAGAAGAACATTATCATAATGTTGTAATAAGTCTTCAACAATAGGCTCAAATAAGTAATCTATAAGTGATACATGAGTTACCTTTCCACGAGTTAATCTTAGAGTTGTTATGAATAGTGAGAAGAATATGCAGGTTGGGTCTCTTCTCGTAAGTATTAGAAGTCGTGGGGATGCTACATCTATATTTTCAATGCTCATTAGGTCACTACATTGCCATCATGTGCATGAACTGTTCTGGCCTATACTCGAAGTCCTCAGGTAACTTGCCAACTCTCTTATAGTACTTCACTAGTCTCCTTATCTTAGACTCAGTAAGTATGAGTCCTCTCTTAGCAGACATATCCTTAGGATGCTCTTCAAGATGCTTCCTTATCTTTATGGCCTTCCTGATCAGGAACATCAGGTCTTCAGGTATCTGAGGAGCTAGTCCATGCTCCTCAAGTACGTCAGTTATTGATTTTCCAAGTATCGGCTTTACTAGTGGAATACCGTACTGATCTCTCAATATTATTCCTATCATAGATGGTGTGAAGCCTCTTCTAGCAAGCTCAACAATGAGCTGTTCTATCTGCTCTGGAGTATACTTAACCCATGTTGGAGGAGTCTTAGTTACAGGTCTAGTAGAGCTGCTCCTACCTTTCTTATGTCTCGACCTATGAGGCACGTTAGACCATGATTTCTAATCTTCTTATAAATCTTCTCACTCATAAGACAAGATTAGACACGTGGTGCATACCTAGCCATACTACGTATCCTACGTATCTCCTTTACTACAGAACGTTCAAGATCTTCACCAACAATCTTACGATAACCTCTCAAAAATAGTTCAAATAACATTAAAGACTTATCTCCGAAGTTAGCTTCAAGATTTCTTAAAAAGACGTTTATGTCACGTGCAAGAAGATTAATGCTTCTCTTATCACCTATCTTACCAATCTCATGACTTAATCCAAAATCTATCAAAAATAGACCTCTATCACTTACTATGAAATTTGTTAATGCTAGGTCACCGTGAATGATACCTGCCATATGTAGTTTACCTATCATCTCTCCAGCTTCCTCATAATATTTGTCAATATTTTCATATTTTTGAGTTAGATCTCTCAAGTTTATACCTTCTACATATTCCATACGTATAGAGTACTCTCCTAAATCTATGTCTAATATTCTTGGAACATTTATGCCTATCTTTCTAGCTTTTATCATTATTCTTGCTTCTGTTATTGTTCTCTGTTTTCTAATCTTCTTATCTAGTTCTGGGTGCCTATATTTTTTAGCTACTCTACGTTTTAATACTGTTAATAGTCCCATCCATTCTTCTAGGTATATTTCTGCTTCTGCTCCTCTACTTATGAGTATTTTTCTTACTCTATCCATTTCTTATTATGTATCTTATCTTTCAGGTAATCGTGTAGGAACTTGAGTCCATGTGTTGATAATGCCTCTATCTCGACTTTCTTCTTCATCTTTAGGAAGAGTTGTATCTCTTTTTTCCATGCATCACTCTGGAACCATGGGTATCTTAGCAGTTCATGTGCTCTCTTTATGTCTCTATCTGTTGCTGCTATCACATACTCGTCAGTTATCTTGTACTCAATTATGTCTGATGCAGTAACTCCTACAAATTTTGCGTCTGGTGTTGCTAGTCTCTCACTCTCGTAGCTCAGCTTAATTGATCCGCTCCTGTATACGCTATATATGTACCATCCATATGGATCTGCGTCAGTTAAGACGAAGACAGGTAGCTTAAACTCCTCGCTCAGTCTTCTTATGAATCTTCTAGTTGCTCTATCAGGCATACCTTTTGCTGTGACTAGTAGGCAGTTCTCGTCCTTCCAGAATCCTTCTCTGTTAAGTCTCTGAAATATTGCGTCCTTCTCTATTACTAGCACGTAGTTTGCCTCTACCTTAACTATCTCAAGCTCGTCTGGGTTTGGTGGTAAGCTTAGAGCAGCATCACCGAGCTTTGTAGCATCTATCTCGAATCCTTTAGACCTGACTATTATTGGTCCTACTACCTTTCCCTTAACGTCAGCTGATATACCCATCTCTTCTCTAAGTAGGCTAGTAGCTACCTCTATGTCCTCTATGACTGCATTAGACTCCTGCTGGTCATCCCACGTGTTCTCTTTAAACACTCTCTTTCTAGGATCAACATAGACTATCGTGTGCTTACCATTGTAGTATAGGTCTCTTATAGTTGGATACACGTTCTCTCTAATAGCTTCAACAATGAGCTTAAGCATGAGCATCGTCTGCATGAACTTTCTAGACTCCTTCAAGTCTAGGAATCTTCTACGCATCTTCTCTGGACCAAGAACAAGTATCTTTCTCACAGGATCCCACACAGTGTTAGATAGAGTACGAGCTGGAATCTCTAAGACAGGTTCCTGACCTTTCTCTATCTGCTCAAGTATCTTTCTTCCCCACTCCTCAAGTATCTTAAGCACTTCCTGCCTCGATCTAGCTACCATAGGGTACTCATTATAGATTAGTCACAGGGGATTTATAAGGGAGAGTCTCATATAGACTCAACACCTCTGATAACCCTATACCTAGATAATGCACCCTCTATCAGATCTATGTAAGGACGAGCAAGATCACTTACAGCAAACATCTCAACACTCCCCTGAAACACGATCCTTCCATCTCGCATATATATTACATAGTCTCCCAGAGCAAAAGCCTCAGATATGTCATGAGTCACGTGAAGAACAGTTAATCCCCTATTCTTCACTACTCTTCTAAGAAGCTCAATAGCCTTATACTTTCTCTCAGGATCAATATTAGATAGAGGCTCATCAAGAAGAAGTAGACGAGGTTCAGAAACTATAGCACGAGCAAGAGCAACTCTCTGAGCTTCACCAGCACTAAGAGTACTTGGACGTCTATTAAGAAGATGCTCAATCTCTAGAAACTTAGCAATCTCTAGCACTCTCCTCCTTATCTCATCTTTAGGAAGCTTCCTCAATTTTAAACAGAAAGCTATATTATCAAACACGGTCATGTGAGGAAATAGTGCAAAATTCTGAGGAACAATACCTATACCTCTCTTCTCAGGAGGCTTATCAGTAACATCTTCATTATCAATCACTATACGACCTGAAAGAGGCTTAACGAATCCAGCTATAGCATTAAGCAGCATAGTCTTACCAACACCACTAGGTCCAAGCAATATAGCATATGTTCCCTTACTTATGAGCAGAGATTCTACCCTTATCTCAAGATCTTTAACCTTTATATAAAGATTCTCAATATACAACATAGCTTCTCGTTATCACTCTGAGAGCTATAAACATTATAAATATGATTATCAGATAGAGACAGGACACAGCTATAGCGTATGGTAGTCCTAACGTATCTAACCACTCAAGTATGAGAATGTTCACAGTCTTTGGAAAGTATGCTAATACTAGGAGAGCACCAACTTCACTAAGAGATCTAGCTAGAGCAAGTATGATACCTGCAACTATGCTTCTACTACATAATGGCAGAAGTATCGTGAAGAAAGTTCTGTAGAATGATGCTCCAAGACTTCTAGCAACATGTTCTATCGATACATCTATCGACATAAAGCCAAGCTTCACGGTATCTATGAAGAGTGGAGCTGATACAAAAAGCATTACTGAGACAACTCCCCAGAAAGTATCTTCAATCCCTACAGGAATGAGACCTCTACTTCCAAACGCGGTCAACAACATTATACCTGCAACAGGATGAGGAACAACGAACGGCATATCTATTATAGCTTCAATAATTGGTTTAGCCTTAAACTCTCTCCTAGCAAGAACATATGCTACTGGAACACCTATCACGACTAGTATACATGTGCTTAATACTGCTGCCTCGAACGTTGTTATAAACGCAGACTTTAACTCTGATATGAGGATTGGAGTATGAAATATCTTGATGAGAACATTATAGTTGAAGAATAGAAATAGTGATATTATTGGCACAAGTATGAACAGTATGACGAATGATGCTACTCCATAAAACAGTATTAGACTTCTCTCAACTTGAAGTTTTCTTGACGACATAACTATAACCATTTTCTCTTAAAAACTTTATGAGCCAGCTTGGTGGAGTTCCAACTATTATGATCTTACTTAACATATTCTGTCCATTCTTCTCAAATATTTCCCTACCAGTCCTACTTAGGACAAGTTCTACAAACTTTATTGCTAGATCCTCATGTTTAGCTACTGTTGGTATAGTCATTCCATATATTATTGGAGCCATCTTTATGCTCTTCTCTTCTGGAGTACCTACAAGTATCTTAACTATCACTCTCGAGTAGTATTTAGCATAATCTGGATCACCTAAGTTGAGTTGTGGTGGTAAGGTTATGTATAGGAGATGATGTTGAATTGCAACACTCTTATACTCAAAAGCATAATCTATCTCTCCACTCTCCAACAATGATACTAGATCTACCTCCTTAGGTCTTATTACTAGATTTCTACCTCTTATGGTGAAGGTTGCAGGTATATATACTATAAGTGTACCATTCCTTAGAAGCTTGTATTTTGCACCACTTATCTTAGATATTACTAGGTCCTTGAGAATAGTCATGTTGTGGTAGTACAGTGCTGCTAGCGCTATTACTCCTACAGCTCTGTATCCACATGGATCCATGTTAGGGTTAGAGAATCCATATCGTACGTTCTTCATCATAAGTATCTTGTACCAGTCCTGTGGGTGAGCTAGAAGGTAGCTAGCATATTTTGAGTGGTTTGTAAATGCTATTACTATCTGATTTGTTGCAAATCCTATACACCATTTAGCATATTTAGGTATCATGAACTTAGGTATGAGTCTGTAATCTGATACTCCAAGAACATCACACCACTCATGTAGATCAGTTATCTTTCTCACAGCCATCACGCTTCCACTAGGTTCAATATGTACAGGAACTCCATACTTCTTCTCGAATACTTGTGCAACATCTTGAAATGGTATTGTTAGTGAACCTGCACAGAATATTCTTAAGTATCCTCTGGGTACTGATGTGCTTGTTGTTCCTGTTCTTGCTCTATGATTGATGTAGTAGTACGTTACTGATCCTGCTATTATTATTATGACTATGCTTACTACTATCGCTATTATGTGAGATCTCTTCATTATCCGTTATCAGATATCGAATAATATTAAAATGTGACCTCAAGCTACTTCTTAACCTCTACAGCAACCTCCTTAGAGGACTCCTTAACTTCTGCAGTCTTCTCAGGTATTGGTGGCATTCCAACCTTCTTTATTATCAGCTCCTGAAGCTTACGTCTAATCTCTTCAGCAGGTTTACCTGTCACATATGCTAACGCATTTGCTACTTCTCCAGCATACATGCTGAATGTTGCATACTTTATGTATATCTCTTCCTCCTTCTCCTTCTTCGTTATGTACTGTCTAAGTTTTCTAGCAACCTCTCTTATAGCAAGCATTATCTCCTCCTCTATCTCTACTACATCAGCTATAGCCTCCTTGCCAGCGCTCACGTATGGTATCTTTGTTGAGCATACGTGAACTATTACTGCTAGTGGTGCAGGAAACTTCACCTTATATACACTCCAGTCAATCTCCTCGACAACCTTCCTTATGACATCACTACCCTCGTCATATAGTAGTGGTACCTTGTTAGCAAACCTATACACTATTGGTCTCTCGCTTGGAGGAATCTTTCCACCCCAGGCTATTGCTGCCTCGACAATGAATGGGTGACCCATGTATGAGCTAGGTTTTCTAGTTACTGCAGCAACAAACTCTGGCTCTAAGACCTTCTTTATACCTTCAATAAGTAGCTCCTCACCTACAGGAGATAGCCAGTCAGCTTTAGGTCTTCTCCATCCATTGAACTCTCTCATCTTTGTAGTAAGCTCTGTTATCTCATCCTCTGTCAGATCTCCAACCCTCCTGTTAGGGTCAAGCTTAGCCCACTTTAAAAATGCTTCAGCTGTCTGCTTTCCAACACCATCAAAGTACTCTGTTAAGAACTCTTTAAGCGTTAGGTTAGGATTCTTAGCTATGAGATGCTTTATGAGCTCTACATCAACACTCTTCGGATGTGGTAGACCTTCCTTAGGTGGTGGTGGAAGCTTAGTAGTTACACGTGGGAAACATAAGAACAGGTCTGGTGCTTTAAGTATTATCTCTGCGTATGGTGCTATCATGTAAGTTCTCTTGAGGTACTCTTCAACTCTCTTCTTAGCTCTTGACCAGTCTCCCTCAATTATGACTTTCACAGCCGTACCATGCCACTTGTACTTGTTCTCATACTCTCTCCTCTCAAGTATTATAGGCTCATTCTTCAACGTGTTTATCATGAGCACGTACTCGTAGATCTTATCACTACCTATGGGAGCACTTCTCACATATATTGGCTTATTTGTTGTTGACTGAGCATATAGTATTATCATCTTAGCTCCAAGACCAAATACTCCTCTATGCTGTCTGATCCTGTACTTACTACTATAGAAGACTCTTCCAAATACGTTAGGAATCTCGCTATCAGGTATGCCTATACCATTATCTTCAACATATACTGAGACCCAGCCTCGCGACTTATCGTAATAATCTATCTTTATCTTTATGCTTGGAAGAATACCATAGCTCTCAGTAGCATCTAGACTATTCTCAACAAACTCCCTAATAGTCTGATACATCGCTCTAGTAGGATTTGTCAGACCCGCAAGCTCCTTATTCCGCCTAAACCACTCAGCTGGCGAGAGCTCCTCATACTTGATTTCAATACTCTTACTACTCTTCATGAGACTCTCACACTATATTATCTTATGAGACTTATAAACACACAACTCTAACACACCTGATCAAGAACAAGCTTAACGAGATGAAGAACATCATAACAAGATAAATCATCAACAACATAACTCATTATAGAGCCCTTAAGAACATTAGATACATCAATATTCTCAATACTAGACACACTAGAAGAAACATCCCTAACAAAGTCTAGAGAAGGCTTAACAAGAGAACCAGCAACAACATATTTACAAGACCTAAATCTCTTCAACATATTAGACACATACATATACCCACAATCAGAAAGCACTAAATAACCATCTGAGATAGATACTAACCCCTCATTCATAAGTCTTCTTAAACGTCTAAAAACATCAGTAGATATTATTGGAGGAATCTCAAACACTATACCATACTGATCCCTATACTTAAACAATAATAACATTATCTTAAGAAGAAGCATTCTCCTACCTCTAGAATAGTATAAGAACATCATTATAAGATCTTCAACATTCAATACTACGCAATCAAAAAATCTTACAAAAATGTTAACAATATTCTCCTTCTTCATACTTCAAAGTTTTTCTAAGAGCGTTAAATTAATAAGTAGTAACCTTCAGAGAGAAGGTAGGAGTGGGAAGGTACTCTGCATGTATTGTTGGAATCAACATAGGAACATTATTAATATTGGAGAATCTTAGTAAGATAATTAACGATATACTGATAGTAACGTCCTCTAAAGTTGATATGAAGAATAAGATAAAACTGATAGATATTGTACCTCACATATTTATGAAGAATAAGGATCAGAGGTGTACTTATCTGATAAGCGATAGATATTACAAACTTATCACAACATTTGAAGTAATAGAGGTTGATGATCTTAGCAGTGTTATCGTTAATAGAGATAGAATCTATGTTAATAATCATGAGATCCATATTAAGAGGGATTTCATTATTTGTGGTGATGAGGTAACAAAAATTCCACCGTATGCTGACACTGACCTCATAAGAGACCTCTGTTCAGGTAATATGGAGTCTATCGTGTTAGATGGATCTGATGTGTTTAAGATTCTTGAGTTCTATCTTCTATTTAGAGACCTAGTAGATGTTAAGATTAGTGAGAATGTTCGTGAGAAAATTCTTGAGATTCCTCATCTTGAAGAAATATCATTTTCTGACAGTTCCTATGGTGAGAAGTTTATCATTTTTGAATTATCTTCAGATAAGCCTTTAATTAGGCATTGCTCCTGTAAGCTATTTAAGGTTGATAATGGTAGAGTTGTGAGAGATCTCGAGCTTCTTTTGAGAGCATTTCTATTCCTTTATTCTGGATTCTCGAGAGAGTTGAAGATTGATTTAGCAGTTTCGGATAAGTTCTGTATTATTCATATTGGTGATCTTCTAAGTAAGTTAAGATCTAGATTTCGTGAAGTATCGCTGTTCAGGTCATGTGTTGATCATGATGGTTGTAGAGTTTGTTCTCGTGTTGCTTGTTTTGAAGATCTTTTCCTATGCTCTGATATTTATTGTACATCTTTTTCCTGTCTCAGCATGTGCGAGCCTCTCTTCTACTTCTACCTAAGTAATGTCTGTAAGTTTCCTGTTCCTTGCGTCTTCTCTATCTACTCTATGTATAGTGGTCTTCCAATATATACTCCAGCGTACTCTTATGCTTTATCAAGAGCACTTTTAAGGCTTGAGAAAGAATTTAAATAGTCTAGCTCAACTGTACGTGGCTGAGCATGGCGAAGTCGTTCTACTATTACCTAGGACAGATATGGAAGAGACCTAGCAAAGGACTGATAAGTCTGATATTGAGGCAGAGATTGATAAAGTGGAGAAGAGAGCCAGCTATTGTTAGGTTAGAGAAGCCTACTCGAATAGATAAGGCTAGGAAGTATGGTTATAAGGCTAAACAGGGAATAATTGTGGTGAGAGTACGTGTTAGAAGAGGACCAATGAACAAGCCTAGACCTAGATGTGGTAGAAGACCTAAGAGGATGGGAGTCTATGGTCACACGACAAAGAAGAGTCTACAGTTAATAGCTGAGGAGAGAGCAGCAAGAAAATATCCAAATATGGAGGTTCTAGGATCATACTGGGTAGGAGAGGACGGACTATACAGATACTTCGAGGTCATACTTGTAGATCCACATCATCCAGCAATAAAGAACGATCCAGACTTCGCATGGCTAGTAGGTAGGTACATAGATAGGAGAAGAAGATTAAGACAGAAGCAGAAGGCAGTAATAGAGAGACTAAAGAAGACACTACTACCTAAACTAGAGCAGCAAGCAACACAACAATCATCAACCCAGAGCTAAGCAATACGTCCCCTCCTCATTCGCTCGGTAAGGCTGCAACTTCAGCATTACCCCTAGCATATTATCGAGATATTGAGATAATAAAAAGCTCGCCTACGTCCTGTCCCTTAACATGTAGTTAAGTAATTTATCAGCCTCTGTTAAAACTATTATAGTGCTCTCATAAGCTTTCCTAGCGTATGGTTCAGTATATAGTTTTGTAGGAGGTATCCCAAGTTCTTCATCACCGTACATTGATGATTCTCTTTCTCTTCTAAGTCATCTTGATATTGCTGCTAGTTCTGGAATCTTTTCTTAAAGAAATTTGGAAATTTTTCCCTATTCTGCATAAGTACAGGTCCTACATCACGTACTTTAGGAGGCTCAATACCTATCAATCTTAGCGCAGCCTTAAGTGCAAGTTCAACAGCTTCTTGACATTGTCGGATACAGTAAGCGTATGCTCCCTCTTCTAATGCTTGCTTAGCCGTCCTTAATCTTCTCTTAGCTTCCTCTATATATTCTAAAGCTAGCTCTATATTATTCGTCATCTTCTAAAGATAAGTCAATTACTTCTCCAAACCTGTAATCAGGTTTTAAATTAACATACCATATCTTCCCTATCCTTTCTCTTCTTACACCAAGCTTAGCAAGCTTCTTACGCACCTTCTCTAATATGCTTCTCATAAATCCATCCTTATCATAGAGTATCTCTGCATCAAATACGGCATCAATGTATAATGGTCGAAAAACTCTAGCATTAGCCCTATCTAACACTACTGGAGAAATTACAGGTCTTCTATCTACTCCATGCTCAGCTAGACAGTTCCAAAAGTTATCTTCAACATTGTCAAGTAACTTATGAAGTTCGAATCTATCTTCAGGAATTCTCTCTAAAACAACTATAACATCAACATCACTATCTGATCTTGCCTCACGTCTAGCATATGATCCATAGAGTACTAGAGATACTAGGTCATTCCCAAATACTCTCAGAAAGGAGCTTGTGAGACAACTTTTCACGATCTCGTAAATATCTATCATGGTACAGTCATAACTTACTTGTCAAAAATATTTAAAAGTTCCTAGACAACATTGATATACAAGTATAAAAATGCTACCATAAGGAACAGAACAAGCAAGATAACTCACGGAGAAAGTATTATAAAACCTATGCAGAAACTACATCTCGAACAGCAAGAGAAGCGGGGTGGGGAAGCCAGGTATCCTGCGGGGCTCATAACCCCGAGGTCGGTGGTTCAAATCCACCCCCCGCTACCACTCACAATCCTTCTAAGATCTTCACTTGAAAGCACTCTAACATACCTCTCAGCTACCTTAGCAAGCTCTCTATCATCTGTGACAAGTATAGCATTCTTAGATATTGCCAATACAAGATAAGCTGAATCGTATATCGTTATCTTTTCCTTACATGCCATATCGAGGACCTGT
This sequence comes from Thermoproteota archaeon, assembly GCA_013153895.1. Lineage (GTDB taxonomy): Archaea > Thermoproteota > Thermoprotei > Thermoproteales > Thermocladiaceae > JAADER01. The sequence continues at coordinate 11,437 of JAADDN010000132.1, forward strand.
TTTTCAAGTCCTCTTATTGAATATAGTTCAAGAATTTTAAATATCTTACATAGTATATTTACGAAATCATTCAAAGTTTCTTCATCTATTCTCTTCAAAAGTTTATACTCCTTCCATAATGCATTAAGAGTCTCATATAGTGCTAAGTCAAGAGTCGCACCCTGTAAGAATGGACTTAGCACATTCTTTCTCAATAAGTTTATTATTGCAGAAGCATCAAACACGTATCTCACAGACACGTTCTATCCCTGTCTTCGCGTATAAGTCTCACAATCTCTTCATCAGTTATATTAAGCTTATTACGTACCTTATCAAGCTCTTTCTCGATTTCTTTCAACATTATTGTCTTAATCTCATGCTCAAGAATCTTCTGAACAATAAGCTCAACATCTATACTATACTTATCGAGAATTTCCTTAATCCATCTAGGAACTCTCACCTGGATGATAACATACTCTGAAGATTCTAACGACATATTAAGCTAGGAACCTCGTTTCAACTTAATAAGCAATCTCTAATTAGAAATTGATGAGATGTTACATGCATAATCATGGAGAATGGTTTTTAAAGACTAGGTAGTCACTATAGATGAGGTTTGCAGAGCAAGCGGGGTGGGGAAGCCAGGTATCCTGCGGGGCTCATAACCCCGAGGTCGGTGGTTCAAATCCACCCCCCGCTACCAATAGATCATCTTGAAGATATTCAAGAAAGAACAAGCTCATTACATCTTTTTGACTATTATGAGACTCTAACGATGCTTATTATGGGAAGGGTGCTGCGTACTCGTGTGTTCCCTCTATTACTGGTACTTGGCAGATCTTTTTCAATCTCTCTAAGATCTCGTCCTTATACTTGCACATTCTCATAATGCATGTTCCTACCATTACTGCATCAGGTTTCTCACCTAGCTTGTCTAGTACTGGCTTAAGCCATGTTAGTACTGCTCCTACTCTAGTTCCTGGACACTCTCCACAGTCAACTATGGCTATTACTCTAACCTCCTTATCTCCAAACTGTGCAAACTTTCCTTCTTTTCTCATTGATGCAATGAGGCATTTTGCATCTCCTGGACATAGACCTTGCTCTCTTATCTTCTTACAAGCTATTATGACTACCTTAACTACATCTGGTTTAGACATGGTTAAACTAGTCTCGTTCTCTTATTTAAGTAATACCTTTATGAGCAATATCAGTATTCTACCGTAATTATAAGTTTATCAAGCTCCTTAACACCATACTTGTTAGAGAAATCTCCATGATTGGTTGATAGTTCTAGAAATCCTTCACTATTTATCAATGCTAGATCATGACCTACTGGAACTCTACCATAAGCATCTACGAAAGGTATCTTAAGCTCTGCTCCTGACATTAACCTAACTATTATGTACTTCGGCTTTTCTTTTAGATCTTCCTCTCTTATACTTGTGTAAACATTACCAAACCTATCAATGTATACTACCTGAGCTTCAAAAGTATTATCAGATATTTTCCTAGCTCTCTCGATCACTATACTTTTATCATAACTGTCTAATGGTCTACCTATCTCCTCAACATCAACTCCAGAGGCTAATAATGCTGCTGCAGGTGCAAAAATGTCCCTACCATGAAAAGTCTTTGATATCCTCCTCTTAGCAACCTTCTCCACAACTATCTCATATACCTTAACTATACCATCATCCTCTGCCGCTGGTATCAGGACACCGTTATCAGGACCTATGAAATAGTAGTTTCTTGACTTAACTATTATTGGTTTTCTCTCTGTTCCAACTCCAGGATCAACAACTACTACATGTATAGTATCTTTAGGAAAGTACTTGTAACATGCCCATAATATGACTGCTCCTCTCTTAACGTCTTGTGGAGGTACCTCATGAGTTATATCTATTATATGTACATTATTGCAGATTGATAATATTACTCCTTTCATTGATGGTACAAAGTAGTCTCTTGTTCCGAAGTCTGTTAATAATGTTATTACTCTCATTTTTTCTCTTTCTCTGACTCTCTTATGATTCTGTTAAGCTTCTCAAACGCCTCTAAGAGGAGTAGAAGGTTTCTAGTTATCTCCTGCATAGACTCAAGCTCACTTGGAGGAATCTTCTCTAATGCTCTACCTAGGGTAAGTATCTTCTGAAATACTACCTCTCTAACCTCTGCTAAGCCGAACTTCATTGTGACCTGTGCTTCCTCTTCCTCACTACGTACTATGACTACCTGTCTATCACATCTAGCGCAGTAATATTCTCCAGACTTTAACTGTAGTAGTGGTGTTCCACAGGCTGGACAGCTATAGCTTGTGAGTTTTGCTCCTGCTCTCATTAGTTGAGCCATCTTTTTAACTACCATGTCGTCTCCTCTTACCGGTATCATCAGCATATCATGATAATAGAGAATATATAAATAGTAGTTAAATGCTTACTCTTGAGCAGTGGAGAGACAGCTGTTTCATAGGTTACTAAAACCTGAAGAAGCTTTAAAACTCATCCTAGAACACTTCAATCCTAGACCCACAGGTGTAGAGCTAGTTCACATATCTGAAGCTCATGGTAGAGTTCTTGCAGAACATGTAGCTAGTCCAATAGATGTTCCACCATTTGATAGAGCAACTATGGATGGATATGCTGTACGTAGTATAGATGTTGAAGATGCTTCAGAAATATCACCAGTAGAGTTGAAACTTATAGGAAAAGTTGAGGCTGGTCAGAGACCTAACATAGAGGTCGTAGAGAGAACATGCGTTGAGGTTGCTACAGGAGCACCAGTACCAGCTGGTGCAGACTCTGTAGTTATGGTAGAGTACACATCTATGAGAGATGGTAAAGTTCTCGTATATAGATCTACATATCCTGGAGAAAACATAGCGTTTGTAGGGACTGATGTTGTGAAAGGTGAGATAATTCTCAGAAGATGTACAAGGCTAAGTTACAGAGAGATCGCTCTCCTAGCTTCAGTAGGAGTAGATAAGGTTCCAGTATACTCTAGACCTAGAGTAGGAATAATAGCTACAGGAAACGAGCTTGTAGAACCTGGATCTAGTTTAGACATTGGTAAGATATATAACTCGAACACGTACATGCTTAATGCAGCATGCATAGAAGAGGGGTGCGTAACAAAGATCTATGGAATATGTCCAGACGATGAGAAGGTCCTTAGAGAGCTTGTTGAGAAGGCTGTAAAAGAGAACGATATAGTCCTCATAACTGGTGGAACATCAGCAGGAACATCAGACATAACATATAGAGTACTTGGTAAGCTTGGTAACGTTCTCATACATGGTCTACTTATAAAACCTGGAAAGCCGACAGTGATAGCTGACGTAGATGGTAAACCTGTAATTGGTCTACCAGGATATCCAAACAGTGCATTACTAGTATTTGATCTCATAGTTAGACCATTAATAAGAAGAATGCTCTGTAGTGAAGATAAGTGTGAAGAAGCTGAGGCTATTCTCGTTAAGAAGATTATTGGAGCACAAGGACGTAGAGCATATATACCAGCAATAATAGTTGAGAGAAATGGAAAGTTATTAGCATATCCTCTAGAAGCACCACAGGGTAGCATAAGTCCAGTAGTAAACGCTGATGGTTACATAATAGTACCAGAGGATAGAGAGTTCATAGATGAGGGAGAGAAAGTTAAGATCATACTTGAAAGAAGAGAGAGACCTGATCTGATAGTTATAGGTAGTCATGACTATACTCTAGATAAGATTCTTACAGAGCTAGCAGAAGAAGGATACAAGATTCGTCAAGTAGTAACAGGATCTATGGGAGCAATAATAGCAGTATCGAGAGGAATAGCAGATCTAGGAGGAATACACATAATAGATGAAGAGACAGGAAAATATAATGAACCAATAATAAGAAAGTTAGGAATAGAAGACAAGGTCATACTAGTAAAAGGATGGAAGAGACTACAAGGAATAATAGTACAGAAAGGAAATCCTAAAAACATTAAATCTATAGAAGACTTCTTGAGACCTGACGTCAAGATAGTAAATAGAAACAAAGGATCAGGTACAAGACATCTCCTAGACCTCTACCTAAAACAGATAGCACAAAAACAGGGAATACCATTTCAAGAACTAGTCAGAAAAATAAGAGGCTACACCTATGAGGTAAAGACACATACAGCAGTAGCAGCAGCAATAGCACAAGGAAAAGCAGATGCAGGAATAGGAATAAAACAAGCAGCAGAATTATATAATCTAGACTTCATACCACTAACATACGAGGAATACGATATAATAATAAATAGAGAATCAATAAAAAAGAAAGCGGTGCAGAGGCTTTTAGAGATATTGCAGAACTATAATAGAGATTTGTTTTAGTATATAACGAAAAGCGAGATATTTCATTTTAGACTTTTTATTTTACCTAGAAGTATTCACGTTTTACGATATTGAGAATGATGGTGTAACTATTACACCCATATTCTTTGTTATTATTCTAGCATAGTATACTCCCGCTGCGAGAGAGCTGCTTGGAGTACATGCTATTACATAGACATTGTCATTGATGTTCTGTACCTTACAGTTAGAGAGTGTCTTGTATACTGTACCGTTGTTAGCGAAGTATAGCATCATTAACTCTATGTCATTTGCTGTAAGTGTTCCAGGCGTCTTTACATAGACGACTACGCTACCATTGTAGTATGTTGACAGTACTTGTACTTGTGAGCTTACTGGAGCGCTTGTCTGAGAGGATGCTGTGAGCTTGCTTACCCATAGGTAGAGTAGTGCTCCTGCTACTATTGCTATTGCTATTAGTAGTATTGCTGCTACTATTGGCTCTATTGCTCTC
>JAADDN010000167.1 GCA_013153895.1 Thermoproteota archaeon
AACAACGATATTGAAGTCAATCTCTTACGTATCGCTGATAAAGATAAAGATAAACCGATAAGAATACTCATATCCGAGAAAAATACGGTCAAAGCAAAGGAACAACTATGGAAGGCACTAGCGGTTATCAGGAAAGTACGCAAAGCACAAAGAATGCCTAAGAATTATATATTGCTGATTCTACATGAGGTGCTTAGTTATTATCTAATGCTTAGTCTTCTATCCACGTACTATAGTAGCATAACGCCTGAGCTGATGCATGTAGATAATCCTCTTATAAAGGTAAGGAGAATTGGTAATGTTCTAACACTATATAGGTATTGGATTAGGAATATGGACAACGTGGATGAAATGGAAAAGATAGATAAGAATACAGGAGAGTTTATATCTAAATATATCCGTTTGGACAAAGCATTTGGGTTAGCCGCAGGCGATGACGTAGTAACTTTTCATGTAGTTTCTCTGGATGAGTATAAGTTATCAGAGTCACATTATCTCTCGGTAGGTAGTATTGATAGAATTTTAGAGATGTTTAGAGAAGTACACGGCGATTACTTAGAAGAAAAGCTTGAGGTATACGACCTACTGGATGCTAAAAGAAAAGAGTCTCCTAGAGAATGTAAGTTACCAGTTGTTGTGAACCATAAATACAGATTAGCGGTTCCTTTGTACCGTGTTCTTACTCGTAGAGGGATAGATAACATAGAGAGTCTTAAAATGTATTTTAACAAGAGAGAATCTTATAGGTGTGGATTACTCGCTATTAAGCTCAAGAAAGAAGATATTGGTGTTGGTCTTTGTTTATTACCTGTATCGTGATTATGAACTATTTTTGTTAGAGTTCTACAATCATTTTATAGGGTGTGTTCTTGAACTTGATGGTTAGTACTGATATGTTTCTACTGTATTCGTGTCTATAGCTTTGTATCGCAATACTTTCTATGTTCTGTATGCCTTCCCGTGTGAGATAGTAGAATAGTGGGATGGCACTACGGTGTTTGTTATCTATAAGTATTGGGAGCTTAGCAGTATCTAGTCTTTTCGTTTTTAAATCATACATGTCTATAACAGTTGGATAGGAAATTCTTGGAATCCAGTTTATTATACGGTCTGTAATGAATTCCATGATAGTCTCCTCTATACTACGTACATCTTTGTCGATTATGAGTACTGGTGTTTTTTCTTTAAAGTAGACTAGGGCGTAACCGCCACGTATTGTTATAATGTCTATGAGGAACCAAGGGTTAATGAATTTCTTGAGCGGATAGTCGAGCTCGTCGAGTGCTACGCTATTGATTAGTGCGGCGTCTGAAGTAGTGCGTACTACTAGTCTGTCTCTATCGCTCCGTACTACAAGGTAGTTATTTTTAGGCTCTACCCAGAGTACCGTTATTTCTCCGTTTCTCTTTATACTTTGTACATGCATCTTTGGTGTACTCGTGTAGTGGATATCTATTCTTTTCAAGAGGAGCTTCTCTAGAAGCTCTTTGAACAAGTGCAGAGAGAATAGCTCGGTATCAATACAAGCACCTATACCGTACAGCATAGTCCAGTCATAATAGCATTTGTGGTCATAGCTCAAATTGCGAATATGTTTGGCTAGTAGTTGTTCTGCTTTATAGGAGCTAGATATATTGTCAAGAGTAGGCCACGTAGAAGGGTTGAACCGTAGTAAGGGTACATGCTTACTTCTTAGTGTCTCGTTAATCATCATGTGTAAGAGTATAGATTTTGCTGGTGCGGCTGTATAGTACGAGCTCTTATTTTTTAACATTACAGGATACGTATCAGGTATGATGCTTTGCAGAATAGACTTTATAGTTAGTAGTGCTCTTACAGGGTCGCCGTGATGTTTTAGCGTGACTTTAGCGTAGCCGTATGGTTTTCTATATATATCGTAGAGCTGTATGGTCTCCGTTTTACCATTATATGTGATAGCTGTTATAGGATATCTGACAACAACATCTACTACTTTTTCACCGATAAACGCTTCACGCATAGATAAGTACTCAGATACAGAGAACACTACAGAGCTTAAGGCTTCTTCATTAAGCCTAGACATTGACAATAGTATTGCCTCACGAATATACTGCTTCTCTTTATTACTAAGACTCTCCTTATACATGTTATACAGCATAACCATGTAGTGCAAACCCATAATATCAACTCCTTTGCTATTCCTAAAAATAGGGACATCATCGGATTTACCTATCCTTCTCTCTGTAGCCTCCTCTATGAAATCTAGTAAGTCCTTCTTTACTATTCTACTAACTCTACGGTGGTCTTTGTTTTCCGTCTTGTTAAGCAGTACAACCGTATGCATAGTAAAATACCCGCTGTTTCCTATATCAGGAATACCACCCGCATATTTTTGGTACAGTCTAGGCACGGGAATCAATCCATTGATAGATAGCCCTACATCTATGTCTTCGGTCTTTGGTAGCATCTTGTACTCCTTATAGTTTCTATGCCATGTAAAAATAGCATTAATGCGGCTAAGTAGCGACCGTGTAGATATGCCCGCCTTCCTATTAGTGTTCAGCAGTAATGATACTGTATCGGGATTCCTGTAGAATGTTAGTCTGAGTATAGGATTACTAAGCAGTTTGAGTGACTCATTATTGTTGAATATTGCTAATACTTTAGAGAGAGCGTACTTGTTTATAGCTCTATACTTCAGCATAACCTGTAGTTCTTTCCTAACAGTATCTCTTATCTCACAATAACTATTCTGAACCGCCGTGGCACTACTCATTCGTTCCCCTAGAATAGTATATCGCCGTATCTATATAATAAAAGAAGAATCAACATAAACTACTTATCCTATTTCAGATTAATGTATATCATCTTTACACGTTTAGATAGCTCCGGCCTATTCCTAATAATAGTGTACACCTCATTCAAATCACCAATCGAACCCGCAATAATCAATATATCCTTGAAACCCTCAAGCTGCCTCCTAATCTTCTCCGCTCTCTCCCCAGCAACAATACCCGACAAGACGCCATCACCCTTATCCACACCAAGTATCTCTGCAAGCTTCTTTGCAAGTTCTCTCCCTACACCCTTCTCCATCAACGTGAGATAGAAGTCGAACAACTCCTTGTCGACGACGTACTTACCGTCAACACGTTTCAGCACACCATACTTCCTAAGCTCCGATATATATCGGTCAGCACTCTTCAGACTAATACTAAGCACAGAGGCTAGTTCAAGCTTAGTAAGCTCATCCTTTCCAGACCTGTCAATATACTCCTTAAGCTGTTTCAAGCCAAGCAGTACCATAGCTATCACCTCTTTTTCTGTTTCTCATTCGTAGGTTTCACCTTATATAGGTTAGGCAGAAATCTTACAATAATAATAGGTATTACTCATCCCTCACTAAGGCTCTACAAATCATAATAATATTAAAACTAGCAGGTTTTTGTACAGAAGCTAAAAACAAATATTTCCCCAAATCAGTACATAATAATATAATGGTGAGTGATTATGGCAGGATTATTAAAATTATTAGCTGTAAGTATAGCTATTATATGCTTAGTTGGAATACTTCAGCCAGTAGCGAACGCGTATAACCGGCTCATAGAAAGA
>JAADDN010000084.1 GCA_013153895.1 Thermoproteota archaeon
TTGTGCCTGCATTTATTGCTGGATATATTACAGGTACTGGCTGTACCTTAGTTTCCTGTACTCTTCCTTCAATTTCACTATATATGGGAGTTGTCACCTCAGGTATGAGGAGATAGTCCCTACATTGTTCGGGATATGAATCTACGAAGACTATATTAGAAACATGAGCCTGCATTCCTAGTAGATCCTCTATCTCGTGATCCTGTACTCTTATACCTCTGAGCTCTAGATATGCTCTGAACGCACCTTTCAGAGAGCTTCCTGGAATATATGGCAGGTTCAGGTAAGGATTCCACATTATACCAACCTCAAATATTGACCTACCGAACATCTCTTCACTTAGCCCTATCAGCGTCTTAGTCCTAGTCTCTGCTCTAAGCCCAGCAACCTCGTACCCACAGTTTCTTAGTCCTTCCTTAACTTCGTCCATCATTTTCTTAACGATTTCAAAAAGCTTCAATAGTTCAGGATTACTGCACTCATATGCTCCTAGGCATATGTCATGTAGAACATTTCTCTTGAAATCACGTTCAAGGTCAATCATCCTTCCTCTATATTTTATCCTCTTTACAGCTGACCCTCTAGATGTAAGATACCTAAGAGAGTTTAATCTAAGCCATGATTCGACATTAACGTTAGCTAGTTCTAAAATATTAACGTTCTCAACAATGCTCTCTACAATATCGCTGAGCCTACTTCCCGCACGATTTCTTTCTCTCATGGGAACACCACCCTGTACGAGTATCTTAACTTCTTCAGATAGTCCTCAAAGTATGAGAGTACTCTTATAAATGTCTCAAGTATTCGATCTCTATCGACTTCTATAGGCATGCTTGAGGCTCCTGCCCAGTCTATATGACGCGGCCAGTCTAGAGATATGAAACATGTTATGTAGGCTCTATCTTTGTGAACCGACACATGTATCGGCGACGCTCTCCTATCTATGTTATGTACTATATATCCTGTGCCACGTTGTTCTCTCGGTAAACCTAATATCCACGCATACTTATTAACACTTATAAGATCTTTCCAGTGACCATATGGTGTATTTGGACTACCATAATATCTCTTTATTCTTCCAGGTCTGAAAAAGAAGTCTTGAAGCTCTACACATGCACTTACAGCGTTCTTACCGCTCCACCTTACCTCATATATTGAGAACACTGGTATTGACCCTTCCTTGACATTTTCCGGAAACTTTCCGTTGACTCTTTCAGGAACCTTTACATATCTTCTGGAGACCAGGTCACAGGGAGGCAGATCCTCTATAAGCTCCTTAGAGCATTCATGTAGAGTACTGTTGATATATTTCTCACAGCAGTTGAGGGTCTCGTACACGAGCTCTGGTACTTTCTCATAACTGAGTATCCTATCTCTACTAAAAAACCTTAAGAACATTCTCGTATTATCATTGACCAATCTGATAGTATACGTTCCAAGTCCTCTTCTACTCATCTTTCCAAGACCATCAAAGACAAATCCGGTCAGCAGCGTACCTATTCCGAGAAAGATCTCCTCTCTACTTAGATAATCTCTCCTGCTTGGACGTTCGCATATCGTTAGTCTTACCACGCTGTACGGGATATATTTCACTCTTTTACCACCAATCGTGAGCAGTCTCACGCGTTGACAATTACATACCTGGTCTCCATATCTTGGGCACTGGTTCTCTCTTCCATGTCTGAGAACAGTAGCAAGGATTCTGAACTTAGAAGCGTTCTCTACACCTCCTAGTAGTCTTGTCGTTAATTTCTGTACTATTGTTATGGAGTCTCTACTTAGCTCAGCAAGTCTAACATTGCTTGACCTGAAGGTGAGGATTCCCCTATCGTAGAGTATGCCCATGACATATGCTCTCAGCCACCAGCGCCACAGACCCTTAAGTGACTGAGTTCTAAACACGTCCCACGAATGTGGCTGGGTGTCGTACCCTCCTAAGAAGGAGGCTGTATCACTTGTTAACTCTAGCTCGATGATAGCGCTCATGTTCTCACTCTGGTAGTTTTGCTTCAGCGAAGAACTTCAACCACTTAGCGACCTCGTATGAGACTTTCTGAATGAGCTTATCAAAACCATAGTCATATACTAGCTCCTCCAGTCTCTTCTTGAAGTCACGTCCAGTTATCTTGGAGAGGATATAGATCATTGATGCCCCATATAAGGCATATGACGCATCCTCCTCAGATAATCTAAGGTTCTTAATGTTCTCGGCAAGCTCTCTACCAACATCAGACGGATTACCACCTCTCTGAAGTACATCATATAGAGACTGGAGACTTCTCTCGCCTGCTTTACCGCCAACATATGCGAACAGGTAGGGCAGGCCCTGATATGTCAAGACTTGGAACAGCTGCCTAGCACGTGTCCTCACTCTACGTGCCAGCTCTCTCTGCTTATCCATTGATGCTACACAGTTTATGCAGTATGATGAATATTCCACAATCTTTCTTAAATCGACACTCATAGATCCATCACCTTCACTATCCCTTTTCCAATGGTCTCATGTCCCCCAAGGATTAGATACTCTCCTGGACTAATAATATCACGCCAGATAATACCTACGTCATCATAGTCTTTAAGTATTTTGCATACTTGCTTAATGCTCTCATCAATGTTCTCTCTACTTCCAATCTCAGCGCAGAGCTTCAACATTCTAGGCCTAGAGTAAAGTATAGCACCGACAAATATCGTGTTTGCTGGAACATACTCCTCAGACCACAGCGCTCCCTGCTTCACGACCTTCTTATCATAGTCCAGCTTAACACGCGTGATAACTTGTAGACTTCTCCTAACAATATCATCTATATCACTATCGCTGACAACAACTACCCTAGACAGTTCCTCTCTGCTCAGGGGACCCTTATCAGTCACAAGACATCTTTCAAAGTCTCTCTCAAGACCAGTCCTTACATCAACATCAAGAACCTGCTCGTTAATAACTATATTTCTCCGACCTCCCACGTTCATGACATATCTGTCAGAGAGCGCTATAGCCCTAGACTCATCTACATCGAGCTTGTCTACTAGGCTCGATAAGCTCCTCTCTATCTCCTCTAGCTTAGAATAGTGAGATAACGTACACTCAAGAAGAATCATCACATAATTAAGATAATAACGTAAAAGATGACTAGAAGTCACGTATACATAGAGTCCTCTAAGCGCTCTTGCGGGAATAAGAACTAGCCTTGCATCGAGGACAGACATCGACGATGCTGTATCTATCCCCTTGCTCTCCTCGCTATCGTCCGGACCGAACACAGCTCTCAGAATTCTCTTCTTCTCGTTTTTTGATCTATCATTCTCTAACCTGTCTATCGAAAGCTCTCTCTGCGATCTTATCGCCCCCTTCAAACTGCTTCCCCATATCACTGGGAGACCGAACTCATCACGCTGTATAGGTAGATCAACAGCCTCTCCATACACTCTACCAATGCCTACATGAACAGGAGTAATAGCTCTGATAAAGATCAGTTTACCCACCTCGTAAAGCGGGAGCTGGTTCACAGAAATATCTAGCTGTGAAA
>JAADDN010000183.1 GCA_013153895.1 Thermoproteota archaeon
TGACATATATAGCGACTTGATTTGAGTAGAATTTAAAGTATTACCAAGAGTGTTCTAGTGCAATGTTTAATCTAGTAATATCGACAGGAAGAAGAAAGGAGGGCGTATGTATACAAGAGCTTAGATACGTATGTGACATACTTGGTGTAGAGTTATCAAATACGTGGTTTACAGGATTTGATGGATTAGTTACTGCTAAAGTTGAGACTGATCCTATAGAGTTCTGTAGAAAGTTGAAGGAGCTCGTGACCTCTCAGTACTATGTTCCAAGGTTCATTCTAAAAGTAGTACCTATCCTAGAGGTAGTGACGACTGATCTAGAGAAGATTAAGGAGAAGGCTGTAGAACTTGCACATAAGTTGATAAGTGAGAACGAGACTTATAGGATAGATGTTCGTAAGAGAGGCGTCTCCTACTCCAGGATGGAGATAATAGACATGATTGCTAAAGAGATAAAGAGGAAAGTTCGTCTAGAGAATCCTGATAAGATTCTTCACATAGAGATATTCCCATCTAAGACAGGTATATCAGTGTTTAGAGAAGATGATGTATTCTCACTTCTCAAGCTCACATTATCATAATTATTCTACCCTATCTAGAACTAGCTCAACTAGCTTCTCTAAAACATCTAGAATACTATCTGAGGCACAGTATCTTGATGGTTCTACATTTCTATAACATGATCCGCAATATGCGATATCTATACTACCTGCTTTACACTCCTTCTCTATCAATTCTATCAACGTTCTCTGGCTTTTTGCTATCTCTTGGATATCTACGTCTTCATCTTCCGTAAATGATATTACTAGTATGCATCTTCCTAGATCATCAACGCATTCATCTATTGCGTTCTTTATGTTGTCTGTACAACATATATAACATATCAGGTCTATCTCTGGTTTCTTTGCTATTCTTATGCCTATCTTTCTATTTCTTAGACATATGTTTAATGCTTGTTGAAGATGTATGTAGTTGATTATCTTCTCAGGTCTAACTATGACGTGATGAATATTCTCATCTTGAAGTTCTTTTATGATCTTGTCTATACATTCTCTACTGATCTTCCTATCAAAGCATGCTATGAGGGGTAGAAAGTTCATGATTACGTGACCTTTAAAATCCTACTGATAAGATATATTTAATGTTTAGCATGATGAGCGGGTTTCCCCTGGAGAGATGATGATCTTGCGTTCAAGCTGAGTTGAAACATGGGAATACTTATGAGGATGTTGAACCTATACTTCCTGTGTCTCCACGATTCTCGAGGAGAAGTAGCTTACTACCTGGCTCCAGGATCAGGCTTCTAGTATCTGAGGTTGCTAAACTGAAGAAGAAGGGTCTAGACATATATGAGCTACATATTGGTCAGCCTGGTCTACCTCCCTGTAAGGAGCTTCTAGAAGAGTTGAAGGATATCATGCTGAAGGACTCTTTCAACTTTAGCAGATATACGCCATCTGTAGGTCTAGAAGATGTTAGACAAGCCATAGCTGAGGACTATTCTAGAGACTCAGGAGGCAGTTTTGGTATAGAGAACGTCATATTATCTACTGGAAGTAGTGAGGCTATACTTGCACTCTTAATGTTGTTTATTGATGAAGGAGATGAGGTAATAATGTTTGATCCTGAGTACCTGCTATATAAGCCTCTCCTAGAGTATTTTGGTGCTAAGGTTGTTGAGGTTCCTGTTAGTGTTGAGAGAGGTTATCTTCCAGATGTTGAGGATCTTAAGAGAGCTGTGTCGAGAAGAACAAAGTTGATGATATTTGTAAATCCTGATAATCCTACTGGGAGAGTCGCAGATGATGAGCTTGTTAAGACTGTGATAGATCTAGCACAGGACTATGACTTCTATATCATATATGATGAAGCATATAGAGAGCTATATTATGAGGGTTCTCACATATATGCCGCATGTAGAGATCTTGAACATGTTATAGCGTTGAACACCATGTCTAAGGGAGCTGCTCTTCCAGGTTGGAGGTTGGGGTATGTTGTCGCTCATGATAGTATCATAAAGGAGCTTAGTAGAGTAATTCAGTACGTTAATCTTAATCCTCCAACACCGTCTCAATATGCTGCAAAGCTGTTTGTAACTAAGTACAAGTCTAAGTATCTTAGAGAGGTCATTCCAATATATAGAGAGAGGAGAGATGCCATGTATGAGGCAGTTAGAAAGTACCTGCCTGAGGCGAGAACGGTGAAGCCTAAAGCTGGTCTCTTCATGTTTGTTGACTTATCACGATACTTATCTAAGAGAGGTATTGATGATGAGAGGTTCTCTAGAGAGCTTCTTGAGACAATGCATGTAGCTGTTGTTCCAGGTTCATCTTTTGGTGATGCTGGTCGTATGCATGTTAGAATGTGTTTTGCGAAGGAGACTCCTGAGAGGATAGATGAAGCTATAAGAAGGATAGCAACATTCTTCGAGTAGTGAGGAAGATATTTAGACTCAGGCTCAAGGAGGATCCTAAGGTACCTCTAGAAGTTAGACAGCTAACTCCTGATACTTTAAGTAGTGTAAATGTAGAGGATACGTACGTATGGTTAGGGAATAGAAAGGTAAGGACCATAGACGTATTTGATGTTGAGACCTGGACAGAGGATTCAGAATCTAACGAGATCGTAATAATCTTTGAAGGTAAAGGTACAGAAAGAATGAGATATGTTGCATATAGAATGAGCATGGGAAAGATAATAGTGAGAGGAAGCGTAGGACCACTAGCAGGTTATAGAATGAGAGGAGGAGAGCTAATCATAGAGGGAGATGCAGATCACTACCTAGGCTCAAAGATGAAGAATGGAAAGATAGAGGTACATGGTAATGCTGGATCATGTGTTGGAGGTAAACTAATAGGAGAGAACTATGGAAGTGGAATGAAGGGAGGAACAATAATCATACATGGTAATGCTGGATCATTCATAGGACATGGTATGAAGAGTGGAGACATAATCATCAGAGGATCAGCAAGAGACTACGTAGGATACGGCATGAAAGGAGGAAACATACTAGTACATGGAGACGTAGGACTATACCCCGGAGCTAGAATGAGCGGTGGAAGAATAATAGTGCTTGGAACTGTTGAAGATGTGTTAGCAAGCTTCTACATAGACTCAATAGTTAATGGAATTAAATTCAAAGGACAGAAAATTGATGGTAAATTTGTAATATTTTTAGGAGATGTTCTAATGGAATCCCGAGGTAGATTAATAATAAACTATGAAAAGAATCTACACATTGTGAAGAACCTTGAGAAACTTCTTGAACCTGTTATTGAAGATCCTTATCAGTGATCTATGTTAATGTTCTATCATTAACGTATCGTAGCTGAAATACTTGATGCGAAGAGTTTTCTTAACGTACTAGTTAATAATTATCGTGACATATATTGAAGAGTGAGTGCTATAGTCGATACGAGAGATCTTGTTGAGAAGCTTATTGCTGAGAGTTCTAGGTTGAGGATAAATGTTGAGAAGAGGGATAGGGTATACGTTCTTGATTGTGGTG
>JAADDN010000139.1 GCA_013153895.1 Thermoproteota archaeon
AGGAGCGTGGTCAAGTCATAGTCATAGGTGCAACAAATAGACCAGAAGCAGTAGACCCAGCACTAAGAAGACCAGGAAGATTCGACAGAGAAATATGGATAAACCCACCTGACACACAGGGAAGATACGAGATACTTCTAGTACATACACGTAACATGCCTCTTGCAAAAGATGTTGATCTGAGAAAGCTTGCTGAGATGACTCATGGATACACTGGAGCAGACCTAGCAGCATTATGTAGAGAAGCTGCAATGCGTGCACTACGTAGAGCAATTCAGAGTGGTCTAATCAACCTTAACGAGCCTATGACCATAACTGAGGAAGTACTATCACAGATACAGGTAACGATGAACGACTTCCTTGAAGCAATGAAGGAGATAGTTCCAAGCGCGTTGAGAGAGATTCATATAGAGGTTCCAAAGGTCAGGTGGGACGATATTGGTGGTCTAGAACCAATGAAGCAGGAGCTACGTGAGGCTGTTGAGTGGCCGTTAAAGTATCCTCACAAGTTCAGGAAGTTCGGTATAAGACCTCCAAAGGGAGTGCTCCTGTTTGGTCCTCCTGGTTGTGGTAAGACTTTGTTGGCTAAGGCTGTTGCTACTGAGAGTGGTGCTAATTTCATAGCCGTAAGAG
This sequence comes from Thermoproteota archaeon, assembly GCA_013153895.1. Taxonomy (GTDB): domain Archaea; phylum Thermoproteota; class Thermoprotei; order Thermoproteales; family Thermocladiaceae; genus JAADER01. Next base: position 634 of record JAADDN010000139.1, read on the forward strand.
GGCCTGAAATATTGAGTAAATGGTTTGGAGAATCTGAACGTGCTATTCGTGAAATATTTAAGAAGGCTAGGATGGCTGCACCATGTGTAGTATTCTTCGACGAAATAGACGCAATAGCACCAGCAAGAGGAATGAGTGAGGGTGAGAGTCACGCGATGGAGAGGATCGTTGCTCAGCTTCTAGCTGAGATCGATGGTATTGCACCTCTAGAGAACGTGGTCGTCATCGCAGCAACAAACAGACCTGACATACTTGATCCAGCACTACTAAGACCAGGAAGATTTGACAGAATAATCTATGTGCCACCTCCCGATGTTAAGGCTAGGTTTGACATATTGAGAATACATACGAGGTCGGTACCACTAGCACCTGATGTAGATCTAATGGAGCTTGCTAAGATGACTGAAGGATACTCAGGAGCTGACCTTGAGTTACTGGTACGTGAGGCTGTGATGTTAGCTATGAGAGAAGACATTAACTGTACAGAGATAAAGATGAGGCACTTCTTAGAAGCAATGAAGAAGGTTAGACCATCAATAACGCCAGAAATGTTGAAGTTCTACGAGAGCTGGTATGAGAAGATAAGACAGATGTGGCATGCAGAGAGAATGAGAGCTCAACCACTATACGTGTAGTGATGGCATCCTCTAGAGAATCTAAGAAGGATAGAGAGAGTAGGGAGACTCCGTCAGTAGGGAGACCACTACCCTTAGAGTATCTCATAGTATCATCGTTACGTGATAAGAAGGGCGAGATGTGGTATTCAGAGCTTAAAGAGAGGTTGAAGATGTATTACCCAGATATTACTGATAGTGAGATCTTGAAAGCATTAATGAGGTTGGAGTTAGGGTCTGTCATAATTGTTGAATCTGTAGCAAAGAGGGATAATCCTTACTATATTAGGCTTATACAGTAATATTCTATTCTCTATCACTCTACTATTATTCTTTAACCGTAATGCTTTTAAATAGAATTTCGACCTTGTCTAATACCATGCCAAAGAAGGTTACCTGTGAAATATGTGGCACAGAGTTCGACATTCCAGACGATGTAGTTGATGGAGAGCTCGTGTCCTGCCCAACATGTGGACAGAAGTATCAGGTTGTTTTAAACTCAGGATCGCTACAGTTAAAGAAGATTGAAGTAGAGGCGGAGGACTGGGGTGAGTAGTATTGCCATACTGGTAGCATACGATCTGTTTAGACTGGATGAGAAGCTCATAGTTGATGAGCTGAGGAAGAGGAGTCTAGACTTTAAGCTTGTTAATCTCGATTCACTACTGTTCGACACTGAGTCAACACTGTCTTCTGAGTCTACGAGCGTAGTCTTAATGAGGTCTGTAAGTCATACGAGGAGTGAGGTCTTCTCTAAGCTTTTTGAGGAGATGGGTCTTACTGTTGTTAATAGTTCTGAAACTATATGGACTGGAAATAATAAGTTTCTATCGCTTGTAAAGCTTGCTAGAGCTGGAGTTCCTGTGCCACGTACTGTGCTAGCTGTGAATGAGTCTAAGGCTATGGAGGCTTTTAAGATTCTTACGGATGGGACCTATCCTGTAATTATTAAACCTATATCAGGTTCATGGGGCAGGATGGTCAGTCTAGTATATACTAATCATGAGCTTGAGCTACTTGTGAAACATAGGTTAAAGATGGAGAATCCGTACATGAAGATGATCTTACTACAGGAATATGTTGATAAGCCAAATAGAGATATTAGAGTCATAGTTGTTGAAGATAGAGCGGTAGCAGCAATATATAGGCATGCTCCATCAGGAGAGTGGAGAACAAATACTGCTAGAGGTGGTAGAGCTGAGCCTGTGAAAATAGATAAGGAGCTAGAAGATATCTCTGTAAAAGCATCTAGAGCGTTAGGAGCGTATTATGCTGGTGTTGATGTTGTAGAGAGTAGAGATGGGTATGTTGTTCTAGAAGTCAATGTTGTACCAGAGTTCAAGAATGTGATGAGGGTTACAGGTATAAACGTTGCTGGTGAGATAGTAGACATGCTTCTAAGAATTGCAAAGAGGTGAAGAGATGTTTAAACTAGATCTCGAGACTACTCTAAAACTATTTCTAGATATAGCTAACATATATTCACCAAGTGGTAATGAGAGAGAGCTAGCTAACTATATTATGAACTTTCTGAAGAACTATGTCGATGATGTATATATGGATGATGTTGGTAATGTGATAGCTATAAAAGGACGTGGAAGACCAGTTATTTGGCTTCACGCTCATATGGATACTATACCTATAAGACCGAGAGTACGTAAGATTGATGATCTGATAATTGGTCCTGGAGTTGCTGATGATAAGGCTCCTCTAACAGCAATGATTCTCGCATTAGCTTTCTCAGAGCCTAAATGTAGAGTAGTCTTTACAGGTGTTGTAGAGGAAGAGACTACTAGTAGAGGCTCACTATACTTGGTGAAGTCTGTTAATGAGGGTTATCTAGAAAATCCTGATGGTGTTATAATAGGTGAGCCTACAGGTATAGATAGGATAGTATATGTGTATAGGGGTTCCACTAAGATAAGAATAGTATCTAAAGCTAGAGGTGGTCATGCATCTACTCCCATAGCTAGCTCGAACCCAATATTGAAAATATATGAGATGTATAGGAAAATATATGAGATACTTGAGGCAGGTGAAGAATATTCTAAAATAAGTCTCGTACCAACAATTATAAGAGGAGGAGAAGTTCTTAATCAGATACCAACATTTGCAGAAATGTTTATAGATGTTAGAATACCTCCAGGAAGGTCCTGCAGTGATGTAATATCTAAAATTCGAGATCTAGAACTTAGAGATGAGACTTCAAGAACATTCGTAGAGACATATGACTGTATAGAT
>JAADDN010000152.1 GCA_013153895.1 Thermoproteota archaeon
ATCTCCTGTTACAGGATTTATCGCCATATCGTATAGAGATATTAGATATACTTCTGGAGTGAACCATGAATTATGGTATATGTCTACTGATTTTACAAGTGCAAGATCATCTAACCTTCTCTTCTCTATATGTATTACGAATTCACCATCCTTATACTCCCATCCTCCAATATATACATACTTACCGTCAGTTACTATTGAGGTAGCAACACCTTCTACTCCAACAATCTTTCTCAATACATGTAAGTTCTTGTCAAATACGTATATTACCCAGCGTGCTGTTCCGTCAGGTTCTCTTTCTCCACCTACTACATATATCTTGTCGCCTACGGTAATACAGTTGTAGAATATTGATTCTTGATTATCTGTCCACTCATTTACTAGTTCTCCTGTCGATCTATACCTTACCTCTATATGAGCATGACCAACGTATCCCATTATTCTTGAGAAGTATATCTCATACGAGCTTCCAACAAATATCACATATCTTCCTAAAATACATGAACCATAAACAAAATTAGAGAACGGAGATGGTACGCTTATTCTAACCCAGTTCACTCTGAGAAACGTTCTTCCATACGAGACTATTGCTGGAATATTTATCGACATACCATGCTTACTGTTTGTGATGTTAGTAAATGGGTATGTATTTCTCATGCTCTCATATGGTACTGATGCTGCATATATTATGCATGTACATGCTATTAGTATTACAAGTGCTAGAAGTGGTATATATCGCATATAAAAGTCTATTGTTTAAGATATTTATCTTTTACTCAGCTCACCATAATTGGAGGTTCGTAATCGCTTTACGCTTCAGCTTCCTAACTCTAATAAGAAGCAGAGTTAAGAGATCTAGTTTAGTCAAGAAGACTTGTATTAATTATCTAAGATCTCTGTACTATACTCTTTATGAGATCTTTCGCTCTTTCTCTAAGTTTTTTCTCAATCTTCTTCGGCGACTCTATTCTCCATGCTGGTATATATTCAACCTTTCTTAAATATTCGAAAAAGTATCTTCGTGATCTTTCTGCATATTTTTCTATAGTTTCTTCTACACCTGTTCTATATATTTCTTCAATCAACTTTATTTTTTCGAGAACTTCTTCTCTAGTATGTCTATATGAGTATAGTCCTAGCCTTATTATGTCATCTATGTTTTTTACTATATTTGATAGTCCTATCTCTGAGTAGTATCGTAATAGTTTGTTCATTGATCTTATTATTGGTTCTATGTTTACGTTAATTTTCTCACATAGCCATATGTGAAGTATATGACATACTGATGATGCGTAAGGACATAGCATGCAGGATGTTCTTGGTGCTCCATACTCGTACATTCCATGTACTATATCGTATAGTTGACATATGTAGAACACGTCGCTCTCTGATAAGTATAGTACTGGATTTATTTTTCTTGGAAATATTATTCTACTTCCATATAATGATCTTAATCTTTTAACTGATTCAAACATTCTTTCGCATTCTGCATATACTATATCTTCTTTTGGAAACTTTTTCATAAACTTCTTTATACTGCCCATCTTTATTGCTCTACACCATTTTTCTTGTAGTGTTGGGTATCCTATTGTTTCAAGTTTTTCTAATATTTGTTCTTTTGGTACCTGTATTATGTATAAGAATTCTCCGAATTTTGATATGAATTTATCAGCTAGGTAGAGTATTGGGTCCTCTAGGATAGGCATGTATGTGAAGACTGCTAGTGGACTATACCTGATTACTCCTCTGTTCCATAGTTCGTAAAGTATTGCGAATCCTGCTGCACTATCTTTACCCATGCTACATGCTAGTATGATCTTTTTCTCGCGTATATGTTCTTCCTCTTTTATATATTTTGTTAAGAATTCTAGATAGAGCTCATAGTCTTCTTTATCATTTATTGTTTTATAGTCTGCTAATTCTATAAATTTTCTATATATTGGATCTAGCATGTTGGAGCCTTTCTCAGCTCTTACTACTATGTTTCTGTTCTTTGCTACGTATATATGTTCTCCTATGTCATCTTTTATGTACTCTAGATGTGATTTTGAGAATCTCATTCCTAGTCTGATCTCAATTTTACAAATGATACGTAGGTTATTGCTTCCTTCTCTATCTTATCACCATGCTTAACTATCTTATATAGTACCTGTATTCCTGGCTTTACTTCGACAGGTATGACCATTATTCCTCCATTAGGATCTAACTGATCTATTAGTGGTTTAGGAATGTCTCTCTGTGCTGCTGCTGTTACAAGAATTCTATGATAAGGTGCGTACTTTGGTAATCCTTTAGAGCCGTCTCCTGTAAAGACCTTCACGCAGTTTAGTAGGTCTAGCTGTGCTAGGTTCTGTACAGCGTATAGTGCAAGCTGTGGAAAATACTCTATTGTGTATACTATTCCCTTTCTCTCCATTGCTTCTGCACATACTGCAGCGTGGTAGCCTGTTCCTGTACCTACTTCAAGAACTTTAAGACCTGGCTCAAGTTCTAAGAGCTCGCACATCATTGCTACCATATGTGGTGCTGATATCGTCTGGTCTAGCATTATTCTTAGTGGTGTATCTTCATAAGCATACATTCTCTCATGTGGTGGTACAAATCTGTCTCTTGGAACCTTGAGCATAGCTTCTTCAACTCTCTTGGACTTTATTATTCCCATGAGTTTCAATTCTTCTACCATTCTCTTTCTAGCAATATCATAGTCTCTGTCAAATATTATTATGTCACTCACAGGATATATGTGGTCTAGATCTTTAAGAACCTTCTAGCGTTCTCTCTACAGTACTCAACTATTTTAGAAGGTTCGACAGACTTGATCTTAGATAGGAGTTCAATGGTCTCTCTTATGAGGAATGGTTCCATCTTGATTCCACGGTACTCATATGGTCCATCACTCTCGAGCAGCATGTTCTCGAGAGGTAGTTTCTTAGCTACTTCTTGATGTTTCTTCTGAATCTTTAATGCTGGGTTTATAGATATGAAGAATCCTTTCTCAACAATATCATCTACTAGATCCAGTGGACCTGTGTACCAGTGGAAGTTTGCTCTATCAATATCATATTTGAGGACTAGGTCATAGACTTCTTTCCAGGTTCCAGCACAATGTAGATTCACAGGTAGTGAATGTTCTTTAGCTATCTTAAGCATCTTATGAAATATCTCTCTCTGTCTCTCTATTGTTTCAGGTACGAACTTAGTATCTAGACCAACCTCACCTATACACATTGCTTTCTCTGCAATCTTCTCAATCTTATCTACCTCATCTCTATCTATCTTATCAACCATCCATGGATGAATGCCTACACAGGGGGCAATACTATCATACTTCTCTGATAGCTCTATAGTCCTGATACTGCTAGGGTAATCATCTGATACTGCTATCACGGTAAACTCTCTTACAATTCTCTCTATTATCACGTCTGTGAACTCATGTAGATGACAGTGAGAGTCTACAATATTTTTTAGAGATAATTCACGCTTCATGAGGGAACCCTCACAGTTAAGTATCTAGCACCTCCATAATAGTAGAGTAAGTCTACATCTCTCCAAGTATCTCTAAACTTGTCTTCCTTAACTATGCATTCTACAACTTCTCCAACAATTATTCTATGATCACCACCTTCATAATCTCTCCATACTTTACATCCAATTATTGCTGGACAGCCTTCTATTCCTGGTGTTGATACTTTCTCTAGTTTCCTCAATTTTATACCCTTCTTTTCAAGTTTCTCTATCTTATTCTCATCTCTACCAGAGACAGATCCACAGTAGTCTGCTATCTCTTCCTGCTCTGGACCTAGAACACATACTGTGAACTCTGGTCTACTTCTGAGGCACTCATATGTGAATCGTCTTGGTGATATAGCTACAGCTATGCGTGGTGGTGATCTAGATACAGGCATTATCCAGCATGCTGTCATAGCATTGTAACCTCCGTCAGGTCTGTGAGTTACTATTAATGTGACTATGCTTGGCATGAGAAGGTAACAGGCTTGTGACGGGTGTAGAGACAAGTATTTCATCTCTACCACACCTCTTCCTATGAGAACTACGTGAGATCTTTTATAAAAGATTCCGTCAATGTTTCTAACTGAGTGCCAGGACATATAGTGCACGTAAAGTGGAGTAAGATTCTTACAGGAAAAGCTAGACCAGACATAGACAAGTTCTTAGACGATTTCATAAAAGATATCGATGAAGAAACATTAAGAAGATGTATAAACTATTGTAAAGAGAATATGAAAAACATTAATGAGAATATTGAAACTATATTAGAATTCTACGAGAACAATATTGGTCTAGTACCTACAAGATACACGTTAGGATACATAATGTATACGTACCTGGACGAGGAAGATCAGATAAAGATAACAAAACTCGTAATGAGGAGTCATGACTCATGGAGACTGTTCGATCCCTGTATAGTTCTCAAGTACATGAGCGAGAAGTATGGGAGAGATGGAGTTGAAATAACCGTGATCCACATGATACTAGACGAGATAGCTAGATTATGTAAGATAAGCTTCACAGACGCTAGAAGAGGAGTTGAAACAATGATGAGCCTTCTCAGAGAGATAGCTAGAGAGTATGATATAGAAGAACTTCTAGATAACATTAAGAAAAGACTTACAGAGATAATCATAGATGTAGCATTTAGCATAGGTATAAACTTCAGAGCAATAATACCAGTAAAACATATACTAATACTGAGAAGAAATGTAGACGTCTTAAGTATTAAGAAGCTTAATAATTTAGAGATTTATAAGATATGTGAGTTAAGTCCAGATAAGTATATGGAGATCATGAATCAGGTGAGAGATGTTTCTAAGAGGTGCAAGATACGTATAAATGTTAGGTACAATCCTATAAGTGGGATTCTAGAGTTTCCTTATGATGCTATCCTCATAACAACCTTCAGGACGAGTAGAGGTGATATACATATGATTTATCCACATATTGTTAATGTTTATCCTGTAGGTGAGATCGTTATAAATATTGAAGATTATGTTAGAGATCTGGCTATGATGAGACCGGGATCTATGAGAGATGATTTAAAAGGTGGACACTGAGCCTTTAAAGATAGTGATGAGTTGGGCCTCAGTGAGAGATGATCGAGCCGATTTGCACTGATCATACTGAGACTACTATAGTTATAGCATAGACTATCAACGTTGTTATTATTCCCGCAAAAACTGCTCTTCCAGTACTCATGTTCGATAACTTGATTAGACCAATAGCGATCAGCAGTCCGGCAAGAATTACCCCTATTAGCAGGTATATTATCTTCACATATAGTATAGGTATTCTACCTATGGATTGTATGTAGAGTAGTAGTCCTTCGTATAGTGAATATGCGTAGAATGCTAATCCTGATGAAGATACTACATCTATCATCATTGCTGATTGCCTCATGAATTTTAGTATTATTGCAAGTATTATTGTGATTAGTATCCATATTAGTATTGTGAACCCTATTATTACTGGAGGTGTTGCATAGATGACAGCGCTTGTTGATACATGTGCTTTCTCTGCTATCTCTCTCACTGTCTCTGGAGTTAACATTTCTGCTGTCTTTACCACTATATATGATATTGGTCCAAATATGGATATTATCCTGATGATTCTCTTTTTCACTATCAGAGATCACGTATGTGCTCAGTATTAAGGATTATATTTCTCTATGTCTAGTATACGTGTGTGAGTGTTAGTGATAGGATGCTTAAGATAATTAAGGAGGTTTCTGCTGATCCTTTTCTTAGGGAGTTGGCTAGTGATTCTGCTCGAAGTATAGTGTACATATATGTTGAGTATCCTGTTGAACCTGAGTATGGTCCTCCTATTGAGGAGGCTGATCTTCCTAGAGGTCTAGTGGAGCTCTTGAAGTCTAGAGGAATTGAAAGATTTCTCAAGTATCAGTGGGAAGCCTTCCAACATATAGTAAAGGGAGATGACGTAGTGATAGTATCAGGAACAGGTACAGGAAAGACAGAAGCCTTCATACTTCCAGTAATAAGCATGTTAAGTAAAGAATCACCAGACAATAGGGGAATATGCATAATAATGTACCCTACTAAAGCATTAGCAAGAGATCAGTACGTACGTATAAGAGAGTACGTCTCTGCAGCAGATATGAGAGTTGAAGTATATGATGGAGATACTCCAGAGGAGGTGAGGAGAAGAATATATTCTGAGCCTCCTGAGATCCTGTTAACTAATCCAGACATGCTACATTACGCGTTAATGTATGTTGACAAGTTCAGAAGTATATTACCACGTGTGAAGTTCGTGGTATTAGACGATTTTCACATGTATGAGGGAGTCTTTGGAACACATGTTCACTATGTTCTTAGAAGATTATCAAGATTCTGCGGAAAAGTACAGTATATTGCTACAAGCGCCACTATTGGGAATCCTGAGGAGTTTGCCTCATTAATGTTTAGAAGACCGTGTAAAGTTATTAGAGGAGTCTTAGGTAGGAGAGGAATAGTAAAACACCTCTTACTCAAGTCTAAGAGAACGAAGATTCAGGAAGCTGTAGAGCTAGTAAAGCTCTGTGTTAAAGCTGGTAAGAGAGGTATAGTGTTTGCTGATAGTCATAGAGTTGTTGAATTAATTAAGAGATTATTAGATAAGTCTGGACTTAGAGATCTCACTGCTGTTCATAGAGCTGGTCTGAGACCTGAAGAGAGAGCAGAGATTGAGGATAAGTTTAGGGAAGGTAAGTTAATGTTCATAATAGCTACACCAACATTAGAGATAGGTATCGATATAGGTAACATAGATGTAGCAATAATGGCTACAGTACCACCAAGCTATATAAGATATCTACAGCGTAGTGGTAGGGTAGGTAGGAGAGGACAGATATCATATGTGATGCAGATTCTTGGTAATGATCCAATAAGCTCATATTTTGAGAACTATCCTGAAGAGTTTTATAATAGGTCTCCAGAGCCATTATATATTGATCCTAGAAACGTTGAGCTAGCTAGACTACATATATTAGCAATGTGTGAAGACGCTCCTATAAAATTATCAGAGCTAGACGATTTTGAGTACTGTATTGCTATGAGTCTCGTAGAGGAAGGTCTAATGAGGATAGTACATGACAAGTATCTGTACTTAACTGAGGAAGGTAGGAAGATTGTGAGAAGATTAAGAAGTCTTCGTGGAATGGGTGACAAGGTTGAGATATATCTCAAAGATGGTAAGAAGAAGATTGGTGAGAGAGAACTACCTATAGCTATTAGAGAACTATTTCCAGGAGCAATATATCTACATGGTGGAAGAGTGTACAAAGTCGTGAGTCTAGACATGGATTCGAGAAGAGCTTATGTTGTTAAAGTTCCTGAAGAAGAAGTTAATTATGTTACTGTAGCATTATACACATCTATACCACATGTAGATAAGGTGATCGAGAGAGGAAGTGTGCTAGGAATACCTTATCACTATGTTGAGCTTACGATTGAGGAGAGAGTTGAAGGTTACATAGTCAAGGATATGTATAGTAGCAGGATAATTAGGGAGGAGTATCTTGATGAGGAGATATCGTACAAGTTTAAGACTAAGGGTCTCATACTTTACATGCCTCTGATAACGTTCTCAAAAATTGAGCCTCTAGATCATATAGAGAGAGCTAAAGCTTATCACGCTGTAGAACATGCTCTAATAATAGCATCTCAGATCAGTATTGGTGCTGGTCAGACAGATCTAGGTGGAATATCTTATCCTACAGGAGAGATAGTCATATATGATGGTCATCTAGGTGGCTCAGGATTATGTAGACAGCTTGCTAATAAGCTTAAGGAGACTATTGAGATAGCGTATAAGATTGTTAAGAACTGTAAATGTTATGATGGATGTCCAAAATGCATATACTCACCATACTGTGGTAATAATAATAAGTATCTCTCACGTAGGAACGCGATCAAGGTTCTTGAACATGTGTTGAGAGGTGAGAGAACTGTTGAGCGTGAGCTTCCGATACATTCTAGAGGTTACGTGTGATCAGCCTGACGACCTTTCATCAGTTTTTATCAGTGGTCGACAGATTCATCATGAGTATCTTACTTACTTCTTTTTCTTCTTTTTCTGAGCCTTCTTCTGACGAATCTCCTCTCTTATCTTCTGAGCCTCTTCCTTAGGCATGTTTCTGAGCTGTATGTAGAGAGGCTCTATCTTCTTACCTATCTCAGGATTATCGTAGACATGTACCTCGACCTTACTCTTACCCCATCCAAACTCCGTATATATGTGTCTAATGAATACTCTCTCAACATCTACTCCAAGCATCTCAGCGATCTTCTGCCTCAGTTCTAATCTATTAGGTGTTGGTAGACCAACATGCCATACCTCAATTATGAGCTCTCTACGCCATAAGAGTGGGTTTCTCCTATCTTGAGCTATCTTCATCACTACTTTTCCTGGCTCTACACCCTCTGGAAGTATCTTAGCAAGATTCTCAGGAATTGACATCAGACCACTCAAGGAGGTGGAGTCTTAAAAGTGTTTTGTCCTCGAGTTACGGTACATCTATGGCGTATATTCCCTTACGAGATATTCCTAAAGCCTTAGCTAGTGCTGATCTCTCTGGATCTATGACAATTATGAGACCATACCACTCCTCTGAGAAGTCTGTACTACCACAGTATGGACACTTCTGCTCATTTTCTGGTATGACAGCTTTACAGTTTCTACATGCCTTATAGCCAGGTAATGCACGTTTTCTACCTCTTCTCCTAGTAGTAGACATCGTATGCTAGTTCCTGTATGGAATATTTTACTGTTTTCCAGCTCCAGTCTTAGCAACCTTCTTACGCATTGCCTGTATGTCCTCCTCTATCCACTCTGGTTTTCCTAAGAATGGTTGTCTAGCTGTTAATCCAATTCTTACTCCTAGACCTGTCGATGTTATTACATAACTTACACTTACTATCCTTACCCTAACTATATCGCCCTTACCGAGCTTTCTCTTAGTCTTCTCACCTATGAAGGTTCCACTTGCCTTATCGTAGAGCACTATGTTATCGTTCATCATCTGAGTCTTATGTAATAATCCTCTCACAGGACCTATCCTCACGAACGCTCCATATTCTGTCGTCTCTACTACATCTCCCTCAACGATCTCGTTGTTAAGTGGTGTAAATACTAGTACTTTCAGTCTCACTTTATGGTATGTTGCTCCATCTCCAAACGTTATTATTCCTTTCCTACTTACCTCTAACGATAATATCTTCACGAACACTCCAATATCTCTCTCAACTTTCCCCTCGTACCTAGCCTTCAATTGCTCGTATGCGACCTTATCGAGAGGCTCTCCAAATCTTGATGGTGGTATTCTTACGTAGTCCTCAACTGTTATAATTCTCCACAAGGAGAATCTCCAACAGGTCTCTCATTAGACTTGTTTAATAATATTACTCTACATCTCCAACAATCCTCCTCTTAGATTCAACGTAGTAGAGAATCTTACAGGAACCACAGCTCTCTAACCTCTTCTTAAGACCTATATCACAAGTAACGACATAATCAGCTACTCCACATGCACAGGCCGTGAATATGCATTCATCACAGTAGTTTTCTCTACATTTCATAACAGACATGTATTTCTTAGCTAGTTCTAGAGCTAACGATGCAGCTATTCGAGTTTTTCTCTCTCTTGATCTCGAGAGCTTCTCTAGCTCTCTCAGAGTTAAGTCAGGTACTGCTGCTATATGTGTTCCAACTATGTTTTTCACCATGTCTAATACTCTAACTTTCTCTCTCATCATTAGTATGAGGATGCTTGTATCATATATTACTACAGGTATCTTACTCATATGCTACTTTTCCACCTTTCAGGACTCCATAACCAACTATTCTCCACCTGTTCTCTACCTGCTTAGTTATTACCATTTTTGCACCTTGTTCAGCACATACAGCTTTTCTTAACGTTATTATCGCTCTCTCCTTCTTCAACTCCTTCACCATTCCTAGGACCGTTGCTGCACCAACATTTATCATCAGGACGTCACCCTTCTTAAGCTGATACTGCTTCTCTTGTCTAATAAGCTCATACTCTAGCTCCACCTCTGTCCAGACTGGTGGTAGCTGTCCGGGTAGTCCAACTACGCTACCTACTAGAGAGTCTGCCTTAGTTAATGCTGGATCTAGTTTTGTACCTATACCTACTAGTGCTCCTGGTCTTGCATAATCTACGAACTCTGTACCTATCGATATCGATGTTATCCAGGTTCTTAATGGTACTAATTTTGCTCCTAGCTTAAGTCCCGGTCTGATCTCTATCTCATCTCCAACCTTTAACTCTCCTCGAACAACTACTCCTCCTAAGACACCTCCAACAAGTTTTTCTGGAGGTGTACCAGGTTTATTAACGTTAAAACTTCTCAGAACATGCATCATCGGTGGACCAGTCTCTGTACGCTCCTTCTTTGGGAACCTCTCATGTATTAATGTTGCTACAGCATCAATATTTACCTTATGTAGAGCAGATACCGGAACTACAGGAGCGTTCTCAGCCCAAGTACCTGCGAGGAACTTCCTGATCTGTCTATAGTTCTCTATAGCCTTCTCTTTAGGTACTAGATCTATCTTGTTCTGTATAACTATCATCTCTCTGAGTCCCATTATTGTTGCAGCTAGAAAATGCTCCTCAGTCTGCGGTTGTGGACATGGCATTGATGCATCAATAATCATTAATGCTCCATCAACAAATCCAACTCCAGCAATCATTGTCGAGAGCAGGACCTCGTGACCAGGAACGTCAAGTATAGATATCTTCCTTATCAGCTTAGGCTCCGAACCATCAGGACACTTACCATCTTTTAGTAATCCATCAGTTATGTACCTGAACTCACCACTAGGACACTCATAGATTCCTATTGTGACATATCCTAGCTTTATGGTCATTGCTCTCTTAATCTCTTCACTATGTCTTGCAACCCATACTCCACTTAGAGCTTGTACGAGAGTAGTCTTACCATGATCTACGTGACCTAGTGTTGTCAGTATTGTGTCTGGATATATGAAGTTTCCCATGCTCGTGTTTAAGGAGAGTGCACGAGTTAATAAGGGTTCTCTACCTTCTTTCAACCTCTATTCTTCTCTGAGAACCTTCTCTAACGATCCTGACGAACGTTACTGGAATATCGTTTAGAGATGCTTCAGAGACAACCTGCTCAATGAACTCTCTACTCTGAGATGTAACAATGAGCTGATGAACTAGTCCTTCTCTAACGAGACTAGTCACTAACTTAGCGAATGATGCTCTAATAGCTTCATCAACATATGGCATAGGTTCATCCATTATCATGAAGCTCACATTGTGATTAGCAACCACATACACAGATAACATGAATGCTAGCGCTAACGTAAGTCTCTGACCATCACTCATACGAGATATTGGTACTCTTCTCCCACCTCTAACACCATATAGAACATACTCGCTTACTATAGTTCCAAGTCTCTCCTTAATGTTTAACTCTATGCTAGCACCACTCATATCATTGTAAGGATACATTAATCTAAAGTACTGATCAACAAGTCCTCTAACTTTCTCAACCATGCGTTCTCTAAGCTCTGACTGAATCTTCTTTAACGCTCCTCTAATAGTATTCAACATGTTTAACAGCTTCTCTAACTTGTATACTCTTTCTCTAAGTTCATCAATAGTCTCTGTAGGTAGTGATGATAGAACTCTCTCTAAAGTTGATATCTCTATCGTTAACGTGTTTAACCTCTCTCGTACTTTATCAAGCATCTTATTTAGATTCTCAATATCGTTCTCAAGTCTTCTCAATGCCTCAAGATCTACTCCCGAATCCTTCAACTTCTTTTCAAGCTCCTTCTCCTCTCTTCTTAGTTCTTTCAACCTCTTTATCTTTCGTAGAATCGATATCTCTCTATCAATCTTATCTATCCTCTCCTTAATCTCGTCTATCAATGTCCTAATTATCTGAGCCTTCTTCTCTAAACTTCGCCTATTCTTATCAACAGTCTCAAGTTTTGATAAAACCTTACTATACATCTCTCTTAGAGTTTTCAAACGTGTGTAGAGCTCCTCATACTCTTCTACTAGAGGTTTAATAGCCTTGATCTTTGATAACACGTTCTCGAGCTCCATTATTCTTTTCCTGATCTCCTCTATCTCTGCATTAGTGCGTTCACTACTCAACTTTGATAGTTTTTCCTCAATACTTTTCATAGTATCCTCATCTATAGGTCTTCCACAGATTGGGCATGTCGATAAGCCTCTCCTCACTACTTCACGTAGCACATGTTCAACATGTAGTTCAAACTCCTCCATGCTCTGAAGCCTCTCTTTCAACTTTTCTAACTCTCTCTGAATCTGTTCAGGAGATCCATACTTAGATGTGAGAGATTGATACTCTCTGTATATATCTTCAAGCTCTCTCAATCTTCTCTCGAGACTTCTTATCTCTGTACTGAGCTTCTCTGCATCTACCTTAAGCTCCTCAGATAGATGAATAAGATTCTCAACTTCCTCATCAAACTTTGATAAACTATCCTCAAGTTTTCTAACAATCTCAAAGATCTTCATACTAGCCTCCTCAAGATTTTGAGAAGTTATTGATAGACGTGAAAGTTCTTCAGCTTCCTCAGTAAATAATAGTTCTTCAAGTTTGGATAATAGAATATTCTTTACAAGCTCTAACTCCACCTTTATACTAGTCTCAGACACCTCAGGAGCATCCTTAAGCTCCTCCTCTAGAGCCTCTCTCTCAGCTCTAACACGAAGATACTTAACATAAGTTGATTCAAGATCAGCAAAACGTTCAAGAAGCTGCTTCCTCCTCTCTAACAGTTCTGTCAATTTATTAGATAGTTCTTGCTCAGTTTTCCTCAACTCTTCAAGCTCTCTCTTATACTCTTCCAACGCCTTCTTAGCATTCTGAACAGAACCATACTTCGATACTATTTCAGGTAGCTCCTTAAACGCTGATAATTTTCTCTTCTCTCTCTCAAGAATCTCCTCAAGCTTTCTTATTGGTATAGACTTATGAAGCTGCTCTATCATTTCTATTCCAAATAACCTGTCTATAACTAACGATCTCTTACTTGATGTACCATATACGAGACCTTCTAATACTCTATGTGTAACAAGCACGAATCTTGCAAAATCATCTTCATCTAGCTTGAGGAGCTCTATAACATGTTGTAGAACATCTTTAGGAGATGATGCAACTTTATTATTATCAACCCATAATTCTGCTAATGTTTCTCTTGCAGAATCTCCATGCTTTCTTAAGCATCTTAGAACTCTAATACGTTTACCTGTCTCTAGATCTTCTAAGGATAATTGAACTTTAGCTTCATTAGACTCCTCATTTACTAGATCTACAAGCTTAGCTATCCTCTCCTTTATCTCAAGCTGCTGACCGTAGAGTGCGTACTCTATTGCTTGTGCTATACTTGACTTTCCTGCACCTACTTCACCATATATGGCAACTACTCCCCTATCTAGGTCAAGTACATGTTTTCCTTTATATCCTCGAAAGTTTTCTAGAATTAATTGTTTAATTATGAACTTACTCATCTTCTATACTCTCAATACCGATCTCTCTCAACATGTTATAAATCATCTCCTTAACCTTTCTCGCACCTCCCTCCTTAAAGCATCTATACAACTTCACAGCTAGCTCATAAGTCTCGTCATCTTTTATCTCTCTTCTAAGAAGCTCAAGTATGAGCTTATCTATCTCCGTGCTCACTGTCTCACCTTATTAGCAAGTATCTGAACCCATGGATTATCTTTTATGAAGTCAGGTACAGTAGACTGCTCTACAGTCTCAATCTTCTCAACTTTTCTATCTTCTTTACTCTTCTCTACATTTTCTATAGTTGTTGCAAGATTCTTAACTCTTTCAATCTCTATTTTCAGCCTGTCAATCACGTTCCATATGCTCTCTATCTCTTCCCTAATCTTATTTAATGACTCTACCACAGATCTGTCTACTCCAGAATGATGTTGAGTTCTCTGTAGTAGACTCTTAACATTCTCTAACTCTCTCCTTATAGGTTCAAGCTCACTTAACACTATTCTTCTAACAATCTTCTCAAGCTCTACCTCTATCTTAGATATATCTAGACTCTCTAGTTTTCGTATGCTTATGGCTGGACTTGGCAGAATCTCCTTCACCTCACCTTCATCAAGATCTACAGATAGTACTCCTATTCCAAGCTTTTTCAATAGCTTACCGTCTAGTAGATGTGCTACATCTTTACTAACTACTATATACATCTTATTGTACTCGCTTCTTCTGCTAGCTAGGATCGTTATCTCTCTATTAAGCTCATCGATGTCTGGAATATCTTCGAACACTATTATTTTCAGGAATATCGTGTTATCTCCCTCTCTCAATATTAGGTGATCACTTTCAATCTCCTCTATCGTGAGGTTTCTCTCCTTTATCCAGGTCTTAACTATGTTTTTTACACGGTCTAATGTGACTAATAGTGACATTACACGTGTATCATTATGTGTTGAGGGTAGTAATATAGGTTGCTATTTTACTTCCAGGTATACCAGCCTTCCTTATACTTCTCGTTCCATTTTACTGATGATGGTAGTGCATATCCATATATTATTGCTCCTCTCCATACACTGAACTGTGGATCCTTCACCATTCTCACATTCAATTTCTCAGCCATGTCAGGAACCTTCTCAGACATCATGATCTTTATCTTCTCCGTGCTCGTGCAAGCTACGTCTTCTAGTCCTGGAGGTACCTGCCAGTTAAATGCTCCTCCACTAAGTATTATTGAGCTCACGATCTTCTCCTGTATCTCTACAGGAGTCTTCTTCACGCTATGTATTAGAGCTTCTGCTAGATCCATCTCACCATAGAATACCATGTCTCCTACTACTACATCCTCTATCACTAATCTACCTGTCTGTATGTAGCTCATGAACTCTTCATGTTTTGGGTTGAATATTATCTCACCTATGAGGAACCTCATCCAAGCATGCTCTACAAGTTCTATCTCTACTAGAGGACCTATCTTAACCTTCACTGCAAATCTCTTAGGATCTTCTCTAGCTTTTCTTATAGCCTCCTTAAGGTTTCTAGGTACTAGACCTATCTGTCTCTTAACAGTCTCAACAACATATTCATCACGTGCTAGATCTCCATAACCTGCATCTTTCAGAATCTCTCTAGTTATCGCATTAGCTTCTGCACCTCCTCTATTTAATGCTACTATGCCCTCTCTTATGGGGCCGTAGCTTATTGGTACTACCTGAATGTTTCCGTGACCAGCCTCAATTACTGAGCATGTTACAGCTTTCTCAGCTATTGCTACTGCGAAAGGTTGATCTATGACTGTTACTGCTGCTATAAGCTTACCTTCAAACTCCTCATCAACTTCTCTATGTATCTCCATCATTCTCTCTCTCATGTAGTCTGGAGCTAGAGCACTGAGAGCTATAACTGTGTAGTATCCTCTGAAGTCTGGCTGATTTGCTACTTCTGGATAGAACTGTGAGAATCCAAATCTTACAAGCTCCTTAACTATCTTCCACGCATCCTCATCATCTCTCCTTATTATTCCATCCTTGAGCGGCTGTCTCAAGTTTCTAGCTGCCTCTCTTATAGAGCTGAGGTACTTTGTCACATCATCTCCAACTACTACTCCCCTCTCTAGCACTGACTTAGGTATAAGCATTTTTATACTTTCAGGTAAGTCTCTCAGTATTAGTCCTCTGCTAGGTATCATTCTAGGTCTCTCACCTAGCGTTATAGGTCCATACTTGAAGTATCCTGTACCAAAGTCCTCCGCGTACGTGTACTTGAGCTTGTATCTTGACTCGTCTGCTAGCATGATTACTCTAGGACATATTTCACAGCTACATATTCTTTACTGAAGAG
>JAADDN010000011.1 GCA_013153895.1 Thermoproteota archaeon
GTAATAAAGTTATAAATTTCACTTCTTGTTACCCTCAAAGTTAGATTTATGATATTCAATATACTCATTAAAGTCAGAAAATAATAACTCTTCTGCAGCTTTATATCTATTACCATCGACTGAGTATACTATACGAATAGACTTACCATCATTTGTAGGTTTGATGTGTATCTCATTAATAACTACTTGTGTACCATTAGTAGTATAAACAGTTTGACCTATGTCATATTTTGTTTTCATTACTTATCCTTTGGGTAAGCTTCTCTAACACATTTTAGTATCCACTTAAGTTGTGGTATAGACCAGTCTTGGTTTTCTGCCCAAGCTTCCTTGAATACTTCGAGTTGCTCATCAGTAACCACTCTATTTGAGTCTACTGATAAATCATCACTATTTTGGTCTTCTAACCAAATATATTCAATAGCTTCTTCTTGTTCCCACATTTGTTGTATGAACTGTTCTTCAAACTCACCTTCATAAGACTCTAAAATCTCAACCTCTGGCATACCATCCTCGTCTTTGCCTGTCATTATTACTGTTGCCATAATTATACCTTTATATCTAATTTAACTAGAGGTGGAGTATCTGCTAATGCTTTATCAGCTACCTCTAGTGCTACTTCCAAATGTCTAACCTTCTTAATTAGTGCTTGCAACTCTAGTGCTTTGACTGTAACAGTATCTGTTGTTTTAAATTTACTAGTCATAAACTTACCTTGTGTCATTCTAAATCTCCTTCTTTAATCTCACTACTCTCACATAGTGACCCAATAACCTTACGACTAATAATTATGTCGAGTTTACTATGTGCCATGTTTCTAAGCTCTCTTTTAATCTCCTCAGCCATGAGTGATAGTGATAGAATTGTTAGAAATTCTACTATCTCTCTTTCAGTGTTAAGTGTTTCTAACTTCTCAACCTGTGCTTTGATTCTTTCTGTCATCTTCATTTATATCTCCTTTCTTTATATATAATATTATAACGTATTAAATATTAGATATAGATTAAATTTCTAATCTATATCGATATTTTCTCCGGGAATCTCTCTAACTCCGAGGTTATCTGGAGCATTATATATGGTAATATACTTCTCTACCACATCCTTGTCAAACTTAAGTCGCTTATTACCTTCTCTAGTCTCTGCTATACGGTCTATTGTCTTAGTAATCACAGTACTACCTAGGTTTAAACTAAAAGTGTTCTTTAGTGAAAGTACTGTGATTACTAATTGTCGTTGCTTGTTGTACTTCCATGATAGGTCATCTAGTGAGATGTCGAAGAGCGACATCGCCTCCTTAAATTTATCCCAATCCTGCTCCCATATTAATGCTGCTGCTTTATCGCTCTTACTCTGAGTAGCATCTATGTATGTTTTATAGCTCTCTGTATGCTGCCGTGATGTAGCATCTCTATACTGTGCCGATGTTAGTGTCTGCTCATACTCATTACCAAGCCAGTAATAGAAGTCAGCTATTATCTCCGGCTGCATCATCATAGCTATGTCATCTGTTGAATACGGTCCTCCCATACTCTCAGTTAGTGGCCTCGGCATATATACAACATGTATACGTCTCTGAGTTAGTGGGTCTGTGTGTAGCTTCACCCACTCATTACCTGTCACCCAAATCTTAACTATGGTTTTAACCACTATGGCTGTCTTCTGCATGCCTCTATATGTCACCTCTCCATTACTACCTGATATCGACTTGAGGTTACTAAGTAGGTCATCTTGCTCTATCGGCCTCCATGACCCTATCTCTGAGAAGACTGCATTCTCCTCTGTCTGCCAATTTGAGTGCTTATCCTTAAGCAGCACGTAGTTTATCTGCTGTGCTGGGTGTGTGAATCCCGCAGTTAGCAGTGCTATGCTGAGGTCCTTACCACTACCCTCAGTCCCTTGCAAGAACGTAACTACAGGACTAAACTGGAATGTTGTATAGCGATACTTAGTCATACTAAGCATATACTCATACTCTTCTCCCCACATATATTTTAGCATCTCTAGCAACTGTTTCAACCTAGTGTACGAGTATGTTTGCGGCTTAGCACCTCCGAATGCTTGTAAGTTCTCGTTGTGTAGTGCCTTATTATATGTACCTGTCTTTTTATTATACCCACTAGGCTTAGTATAGTCATGTATACTAGTAACTGCCGTAACTCTGTTGGTAGTCGCTCTCAGCTTATCTCTGCGTAGCAGTGTTACCTTCTCCATGAACTCTATGTACAGTGTCGATGACCTGAAGATATGTAACTGCTCCTTGTGCTGTGTATCTCTGTAAGTAACTATATACTCACTAGTATCAATATCAAAGTATACAAACATCTTCGTATTATGGTACTTGTGTAGTACTGTGAATGTACCGAGGTCTATCTCAGGGTCATACTTCCAGAGTCCATTCTGATTTGATACCATACGATTAGTTATCTCGTTCAGCAGCTCCTGTTGTGTCTTCCTCTGGTGGTATGAGTTAAACTTCTCCATTACCTGGAGGTACGTATCTACGTCTATAGTCACATCACTTCCCAGACGAGTACTAAGTCTCAAGTATACATCATTCGACATCCCCTGCGGTATCGGGTCAGGTATGTGATAATATGAGTTAAATTGGTCATGCTCAACCAACCCCGCCAAGTATGCCTTTACGAAGTCTATATTGTCATCACTGTGGTCACCTTCCTTCGCTAGTTTAACCTGTGCTAGTGCCGACTCAGGCAGATTACTCTTTACTATATGCTCTACTAGTAGGTTGAAACTAATATTATATTGTGTGAGTCTCGTATCCTCCGTGTATGGCGTTATTATCTCCTTACCCTGGTCCGCTACTGTTGGTGCGATGACGTTGTGCTTATCCGTAGTAAGTATGTCAAGTACTGCCTGCTTTGTATGCCCTATTATCGGTGGAATCTCTGTATTTTCCAAGAAATAGAAATGCCCACCTTTCCTCTTACTCTTAACTATGAGTTTGCACTGGTAGTTATCTGCTAGTGAACCATTAAACTCCAGTGCTTGCTCGAAACTATGGTTAGTATCGAAGTCTATGACCGTGAGTCCTTGTGTTTGTATGCTAATGAGTTCCGGTCTCTGTAGCACGTTGTACAGTGTATCTTGCTTGGCATTCTTCTTCCAGTTCGTCGACTGGTATGCCTTCGACAGTAACTTCTTACTCTCCGGGTCCTCAGTCAGGGTTATAGACGTCGACAGTATGGCATAGTTAACTATTGTTTGCATTAGCTATCCCTTCAATTAGAGGTTTTAGATAACTAAGGTGAGATGGTGTGATTCCTAAGGCGTTTGCTATAATGAAGTGTTTATATACCTTTAGGTCATTATTTATCTCTTTACTATGTTTTACTACCTGTGTTGCCCAGTCTTTGGGACTGGTTTCATAACTAATGGTTAACCAATCGTATACCATACTTTCTCCTTACGATTTATAATTATAATTATATCTAATTTTATATTAAACGAATATTAGTCCTGTGGTAT
>JAADDN010000010.1 GCA_013153895.1 Thermoproteota archaeon
TTCCTCTTTGTTCTTATTTTTATGTTTACTCTCTATTAACGTAATGTTTATTAGAGTTTCGTGTGCTCACATGATGATGGATTATTTTAGGAGACTTTATCCTGACGTTGATGTATTTGAGGTTAACATTCTTTCTGCTTCTGATATAGATCTCCTAAATATATGTAGGTTACTTGGTCTTGGTCTTAATTTAGACGAGCTTAAGCATGTTAAAGCATACTTCTCTAAGATTGGTAGAAATCCTACTGATGTTGAGCTTCAGACAATATCTCAAGTATGGAGTGAACATTGTTTTCATAAGACGTTTAAAGGTGTTGTAAAGCTTCCTGATGGTTCTGAGATCAGGAACATGCTTAAGACATACATAGCTAAGGTACTAGATGAGCTTCGACCAAGCTGGGTCATATCTGCGTTTGAGGATAATGCTGGAATTGTAGAGTTTGATGAAGATTATGGTATAGCTGTGAAAGTTGAGACTCATAATCATCCATCAGCTATAGAGCCTTTTGGAGGAGCAGCTACAGGTGTTGGAGGTGTAATTCGTGATGTTCTTGGAGTCTGGGCTGACCCAATAGCTCTCATAGACGTACTAGGGTTTGGTCCTCTCAACTATCCTGAAGATAGACTTCCTAGAGGAATAAAGCATCCAAGATTAATATATAGGGGCGTTATATCAGGTATTGCTCATTATGGTAATAATATGGGTATTCCTACCGTAGCAGGAGCAGTAATATTTGATGAAGGTTATGTTGGAAACGTCGTAGTATACTGTGGCTGTGTTGGAATATTACCAAAGAGCAGGTACTTCAGGAAGGTTAGAGAGGGAGACTATCTCATAGTTGCTGGAAACAGAACTGGGAGAGATGGTCTACATGGAGTAGTCTTTGCATCAGCTGAACTAACTGAAGAAAGCGAGGAAGCACATAGATCAGCAGTTCAGATACCTGATCCCGTAGTTGAGGAGTCTCTGAGAAGAGCAATAGCTAGAATACGTGATGAAGAGCTTGCACATGGCATAACTGATCTAGGAGGTGGTGGTCTATCATGTGCTGTATGTGAGACAGCTCACAGATATAGACTAGGAGCTGTAGTATGGCTACATAAGCTACATCTTAGAGATCCAACACTCAGACCATGGGAGATATGGTTATCTGAGAGTCAGGAGAGAATGCTCATAGTTGCTCCACCTAGATCAATACATAAGATAATTGAGATATTTAGAGAGGAGGAGCTTCCGTTCTCAATTGTAGGTAGAGTAGTGAGTTCAGGAAAAGTAGAAGTATACTATAAGAAGTACCTAGTATGTAACCTGGATCTCGACTTCCTATTCAATCCTCCAATAACTATCAGATATGCTGAGCCTAGGAAGGTCATCTTAGAAGAACCTAACATTCCTGAGCCTAACGATTATGAACAGACAATACTTGACTTGTTATCTAGCCCTAACATATGTTCGAGAGAAGACGTAGTTAGGACATACGATTTTGAGGTTGGTGGTAGAACAGTGATAAAGCCATTACATGGATGGTATGGAGGTCATAGTGATGGTGTAATAATTAAGCCATTACCACACTCATGGAGAGGAATAGTGATAAGTGTTGGTGTTAAGCCGAGATATAGTAAGATAAGTACTTACTGGATGGCTGCAAGTAGCATAGATGAAGCAATACGTAATAATGTTGCAGTTGGTGGACGTAGAATAGCTTTATTAGACAACTTTACATGGGGAAGCCCAGAAAAACCTGACAGAATGTGGGATCTAGTTGAAGCTGTGAAGGCATGTTACGAGTTTGCTAGATATTTTGAGACTCCCTTCATATCAGGTAAGGATAGTCTTTATAATGAGTCTCCTCTTGGACCTGTTACTCCAACTTTACTAATAACTGCTATAGGTATAATTCCTGACATAAGGAAGGCAGTATCGATAGACTTCAAGAAGGATGGTAACTATGTGATAATTGTAGGTTTGACAAGGAAAGAGCTTGGTGGAAGTGAGTATTATGCTCTTAGGGGAGTACTTGGTTCATCAGTTCCAAAGGTTTATAAGGATACTGCTAGGAAGATAGTTGAGAGGATGATCAAGCTGATAGATGAGGAGTTGATAGTTTCCTGTCACGATATCTCAGATGGTGGACTAGCCGTAACTATAGCAGAGATGATCATAGCTGGAAGACTTGGCGCAGATATAGATATAGCGAGGGTACCGTATGAAGGAGAGTTCAGACCTGACTACGTCCTCTTCTCAGAATCTAACACACGCTTCATTATTGAAGTTCCAGAAGAAAACCTTAATAAAGTCTTAAACATTCTGAAAGATGTTCCTCACGCAGTCATAGGTAGAGTAGTGAAAGAGCCTAGGTTAATTATTAGGAATAGAGATAAGGTTCTCGTTGATCTTGATGTGAAGGATCTTGATTCTGCTTGGAGGAGACCATGTTTTGAAAAATATTTCAAATATCATTAATGTCCTAGTACGAGAGCTAGCACGATCACTAGTCCAACTGTTACAGATGACATTAACATGCATAGTTTAACTAGGTCCTTCTTCTCTAGCTCATTCTTATACATTAATCCTAACAATCCGAGAACTATGCTTCCACTTAACATTGTTAGAGGGAGAGCTGTACCTGGAGCTACAGATCTTAGAGCTAGGTATAGGAGTATTAGTAGTAGTCCTGTTAATGGTGATAATGAGTGAGCTATAGTGCATATCATTATACTGATCTTATATGCTTTCTCTAGCATTGTTCCCTTGAGTGGTCTAAGTATGGTTCTTTCAATTTTCTTTATCTCGCTAGCTCTCTCTAGAAGTTCTGCTTGAACTGTGTTCCATGCTGATGCTAGAGCTACTCCTAGAAGACTACTAAGTCCTGATGTCCATAGTATGCTTGATGAGAGGTTCTTTAAGTCTACTGCTATTATTGCTGCTAATGCTACAACTATGCCATCAAACATTCCTAATGTAATATACCTCCTTAATTGTGGTATTGCTTCAGCTGTTCTGAGGTATGTTCTTATTTTTTCAAATATGTTGAACATTCTATAGAGCTTTCTCTCCTCTCTCACCTGTCCTGATTCTGATAGCATCGTCTAGAGTTAGTATGAATATCTTTCCATCTCCCGGCCTACCTGTCCATGCTACCTTCTGAATTATGTTTACTACCTTCTCAACATATTTGTCAGGTACTGCTATCTCTATACGTACCTTAGGTAGAAGCTCCATGTGGTACTGTATTGGTCCATGTGTTATAACTAGCCCACCCTGCTCTCCTCTTCCTCTCACCTCGAAGACTGTGAGTGGCTGTATTCCATTATCTTGTAGAGCCTTCATCACTTGTGGAAGTTTTTCTGGTCTTATTATTGCTATTATAAGCTTCATCTAGTGCCTCACTGCACTATGTCTCAGAGGCTTATTAGTTTTGTCATATACGAAACATC
>JAADDN010000102.1 GCA_013153895.1 Thermoproteota archaeon
GTTCTGAACTCTGTAGAACGGTTATATAACCACTCTATCAGCCTAGGCTCAACATAGATCTTCAACTGTTCTGCAGGAACAGTCCTAACCAGCTCCATTAGGTAGATAGCAAGCTCAACAACATCAGCCTCAGACATTCCAAGCCTAGCAGCAAACAGCCTAATCCTATCCTTAACCACATCCCTAACCCTAACAGTAGCAAAACCCATAACAGAAACCCCAGTTAAAACCAATGACACAAAACCCAAACAAACAAAGAACCCCAATTATACCATCATTGACACATAGAAGAACTGTGACAATGACATGAAGAGTAGAAATGCTGGTCCCAGAGGACCAGCTAAAAATTGGTCAAGTAGTATGACCCTCACGGAGGATCACATACATGTTCTTGAGAGATTATGTTGCCCAGAAGACCGCAATTACAAGATCACATTAAGGTATGACCAAAGCCTAAGAACGTACTATGTAGCTAGAGAAAGCTGCAACATACTGCACACAATAACATGGAAATCAGCCTATAGAAAAAATAGAATAGTTAGAGATCTCCTAAAGATGGGACTGATCAAAAAGACAAGAGTAGTAACATATGGTAAGAAGATTAGAACATTAGAGATTCTGTATCCAACACTTAAGGGAGAAGAAACGTTCTACCGCATATTTGGATATGAGAGTTGGTCAGAATATGCTGATCCTCAGATACATGAATACCGCGGAATAGATGAGGTGGCTCTAGACCTCACGTTTAGGATAAGTGACCTAGAGAAACTGAAGGCCGCAGTAGCACAATGGCCATACGCTGTCAGTATAATCGCACCATGCATAGCGAAGACAATACAGATACTAGCAATGCTAGGCTATAGAGGCTATGCTAGAGTAAGAATACCTGGGAAGTGTGTGTTAAGACTATTCTTGCTGTCTTACTGGTAGTTCAAGGGATCTTGCATATAGTAATAACAATGTTTGTACAAGTTCTTTATCAAGCAGCCCCTTCTCTACGAGTCTTGCAAGATGTGTAAGATCTGGGTTTCCGAGAGCATGTCTCGCTGTTGCTAGCAGATTAATAATATGGTTAATCTCCTCCTCACTTAACTTAGGTAGCAGGCTCTTGAGGAGTTTTACTCCCTCCTCATTAGGCATGAGACATAGACCATCAGTTATGTACCGCGAGAACTCTTGCGAATATGTAGCCTTCTTAAATACGTGCGTAATCTCGCTAAGCTTGCTCTTACTTACACACCATAGACATATTATTATGAGCGCTCCGATGAGTCTGCTTCTTTTCATTGGTTACATAGGTATTGCCAAAACTTTTACCTATCTCTCTCCATAGAAACTATGTTTCATGTAAGCTAAATATGTTAGTTATCGTACTAGTAATCTCAACCACTTCCAAACTAGGTCTCAACCAGCATACCAACCGGCTGGTTGACAGCTCCCAAACTAGCTACCAACCAGCATGCTAGCCAGATTGCCTAGTGCATATGAATCATGGAGTTTACGTGCGAAGGATATATAAATCCTCGAGAGCTAGATAAGGGTAGGAGAGGATGAGTACAAAGCTCAGTCCCGACATATTAAAGACATTGGAACCAATTGAGGAGCTCCTAAACCGAGTGTGCATGGATGATGATGAGTATGTTAGACTTCTCGAAAAGATTACAGAAATAATATCTAAGGTGAGGGGCGATAAGAGAGGTCTAGTACAGGCAAATGCTCTAGCTAAGGTCTTGGGTCAAATCTGCGAGAAGAAGCGTATTGTCAGACATGAAAAACATGTCTCAGCAATATACTTCTCCGCAAAACTAGTTTTAATTTTACTAGATCTCGAAAATGAGGATAGTAGAAGAGGTCAGAAAGCTCAGGAAGTTTATAATGGAAAAACCTGACCTTGTAGTTGAAACATGTGAAGAAATATTGAAAATTGAGGACGATACTCTCGTAAGAACATTCTTAGAATATGTTAAGGCTCTTGCTAAGGCGAGAGTTCTCGAAAAAGCTCGCTCAGATTGATGTCTCCTCTCTTCAATATTTTTGCAATCTCTCTCAGAAGCTTTAGAAGTTCTTTCCTCTCTTCTTTCTCTTCCTGTATCTTCGAAAGGGTTGATTCTAGTGTTAATGGGCATCCACATCTTGCACAATAATTACTGCCGGGTAGATTAGTGAAGCCACAGTGTGGGCATTTTATGGGTTCCTGTGTCTGTTCTGTCTGTTCTATTGTCTGTATTCCAAGCATCTGCATGTATGCACGCTTGAGGTCTTCTGGCAGAAGCTCTACATATACGTCTACCATTCCTGGGGTCTTCCATCCCATGAGTTGTCTAACCTCTTTCTCACTGAGCTTTCTTGTCTGAGCTAGGTGTACTAGCTCATATGCACGTATGTGTCTCAACAAGTGTGGCCATGGGTATGGTCTACCTATGAGTTTCCTAAACTTTTCAGCATAGTTAAGCTTCTCGGCAAGCTTCTGCATGTAGTTGTTAATTGCTGACCTCTTCAGTGGATGGTCAGGTCTTGAACCATAGATGAGGTAGTACCTGGACCTATCGTTAGACGACCATCCAGGATGTACTGATAACCATGCACGTAATACATCTTGATACTTCACGACGAATACTGTCCTTGGCTTAGACTTTGATCGTCTTAGAACGATCTCATAGCCAATATCTGTCTCACGTACATCACATAGCTTAACACGAAGCACCTCACCAATCCTAGCACCAGTCTCACGCAAGATAGAGTACAGGGTTCTATACTTCAAGTCAGGTATCTTCTGTATAAACTCATCTATCATGTTAATGAGCTCGAGTGTTATAGTTGGTGGAAGTCTCTCTACATGCTTAAGCTTAATTCTCTCATAGACTTTCTTCATCTTATCTTCAGGACAGACCCCTTTTTCATACAACATCTTGATGAGCTTCTTAATTACCTCGAGGTATCTCCTCGCACCAGCCTCTCTCCTGACAGTACCATTCTCCTCTAAGCTCTGTATGAAGTCGTAGATAAGGTCCTCATCTATATCACAGATATTGTCAATACCTTGCGAATCAAGGTACTGTAAAAAGTTCCTGAGCTTGGGAAGATAGGTATATAATGTGACGTCTTTGACTCCCGTCCTCTTGCAATACCTGATAAACTGCTTGAAGAGATCTCTAAATGATTCAGGTATCTCGTTTAGATGATTCTCAAGCCACTTACCGATACTGTGACTGTAGATTAACTCGTACTCCTTCCTCTCGTCCACATCCACATTTCCTGTCGATTTATAAGGACGTGGAGAGCTGACTCCTCTTGAAGTCAGCGCTTTGGACCGTCGTCACTGTTCTGAGGCTACCATTCTCATCACTCCCATATCTATCATTCTGTTCCCGAATTTATCGATTTCTAC
>JAADDN010000173.1 GCA_013153895.1 Thermoproteota archaeon
TACCATATTTTTGTTTGATAATTATTTAAGGTTTTCTTTGTTTGTTTTTATTTTTGTTATGATGTTTTTTGTGTGTTTTTCTACTTCTTTTGGTGAGCTTAGGTCTACGTGGTAGATTTCTTCTCCTACTATTTCTTCTAGTTGTGTTAGTAGGTGTAGTGCTAGTCTTACGATGTCGCTGTATGGTACTCGTTTTCCTTTGATTTCTCTCAACTTGATCTGTATCTTGTCTAGGAGTTCTTTCACGTCTGGGTCTACTCTTATTGCTGACATGGTTTTCATGTTTGTTCTTTGTTATTAACTGTTTTTGTTAAAGTAGAGTAAAGGTTATAAGGTTGTCTACATGTTGTTAACATGTTAACATGATTAAGAGGGTATATACTCTAGATCCAGGAGGTGAGATCGAGGCTCCGATACTTATAATAGAGCTTGAATGTAGGTATTGGATAATTGTTAGATTAAACGGTCTCAAGGTCACTGAAATAGAGAGCGAGGGCAAGCTAATTGAAGAGATGGGTAAACTAATCATAGAATTTTTCAAAACCTCTGAAAAATGCGGACCAATACAACTAGAATTAAAAGTAGAGAAAAGATGAGAATATGGTAGAGGTTTATCGTGCTCTTACAATTAAAGTCAAGTTGTCGAGGTTGCCTCAAGATGTTAGGGGTAGTGTTTTGCGTGTGTTTGATGTTTATGGGAGGTGTTTTTGTCATTTGTTTTGGTGTTCTAGATGTAATATAGAGCCTGATCCTAATGTTGTTAAGCTTGCTAGGTCATTGTCCTGGAATTTCTATGCTTCTCTTCTAGATTCTAGGAGTCCTCTGTATCATTTTAAGTATGTTCCTTCTAATGTTAAGAAGAGTTTTGTTAGGAATGTGATTAAGACTACGTGTGAAGTATTGTGGGATTGTTCTCAGAGGAAGAGGTATCGTGCTGTTACTATTGATCTTGTTCGTAATATTGTTGAGGTACGTGGTTTCTCTCGTATAATCATGTTACCATTGTCTAGGAGTGTTAGGAGGTGGATTCTTGATGTATTGCGTAGTAGTGGGTTTAAGGCTTCTTTTCATGCTCAGCTTAGTCTTGAGAGGAGGTTGAATGGTGATCCACATGCTCTACGTATAACCGTCATAGCTTCTCGTAGGGTTGACCCAGCTAAGCTTAGGATTGATCTACCATTGAGGATGGGTAGATGGATAGTTCTTGCAGTAGATGTCAATTCTACACATGGTGTAAAATGTCTCTACGCTCTAATCGACCTAGATAGGGAATATGTAAAGCTACTTCAAGATCCTAGGTTTAAGCCACCTGGTCACGTATATAGGCGTAAGTATGCTTCCAAGATTAAGAGTCTTCTTAAGAGGTTGCAGAATACTTGTACCATAACTGTCTCTAGGTTGAAATTGTATAGGTTTCTCTATAGGATGACTTTGAGAAGAATATCGAGACTTAATAGACAGTGGTGTCTAGATACTATGCACATAATAGTGAAACGCTTACTTAAATACGCTAGAAAGCATAAGGCGAGACCTATAGTATTGTTAGACGTTCCAGACTATGAATCACTTCATGGTGATTCTAAGCTACAGGGCACATTACTACGTTTCGTAGAGTTGTTAGAGAATAGGTTGACTTGGTATGAGATACCGACTATTAGAGTCATAGCATGTTCAACAAGATGTCCAATATGTAGACAAAAAATGAAACTAATCTACAAGACACGTAACGTTAGAGCATACAGATGCTCAAACTGTAACATCATTCTCGATCGTGATTATGTTGCGTGTTTAAACGCTATTAGACAGATAGTTTCAGAAGACAAAACTTTAAAACTCCTAAAACCATTGATAGAAAA
The DNA here is from genome assembly GCA_013153895.1 of Thermoproteota archaeon. Lineage (GTDB taxonomy): Archaea > Thermoproteota > Thermoprotei > Thermoproteales > Thermocladiaceae > JAADER01. The sequence goes on from JAADDN010000173.1 coordinate 1,857, forward strand.
GAGACAGCTAAAGTTTGTCCCCTAGACGATGAGGGCACATGCCCGAGTCTAGGGGATCCCACACCCCGGGAACTGAACAATGATGCCCGAACATGCGGGCCCCGAAAAATGAAGGAGCCCGCACCAAGATGAAAGAAGCCCCGGGTTTAAACCCGGGGAGGGGTGACAACAATAACCACTATGAACGCAATCCCAATTCCTAGTGCTATTCTTCTCGTGGTCATTGGGGTTGCCCCTGTTTTAAGCTTCTTTGGTCACCATTTTTAAGGCTTTCTGAACAATGTAGAGAACATTCTTAAAGTTTTAAGAATATGTGTGCTGGTTTTTATCTATGCCTCACGGGGAGAGTCTTCTTGATGTGTTGAGGAGGAGGAGTAGGGAGCTTGAGGAGGGGCTTGCTAGGCCTCGTACTTTGTTAGATAGGCTTCGTATACATAATATCGAGGTTAGGGAGAGACTTGCTAGGCCTCGTACTTTGCTTGACAAGTTACGTATACTTAACCTCAGGGTAGAAATTAGGAGTGGTAGAATGAGGAGATACTATAAATATGTTAATAATCTAGAGAGCTTTGAGTGATAAGTGCTATGACTCTCATAGTTGGTATTCGTGCTCGTGATGGTATTGCAATTGGTATAGATAGGAAGATTCTGAGAGAGTTCGAGGTTGAGTACGCACCAAAATACTACCTCTATAATGATGCTATTGTTCTCATGGCTGTCGGTCTCATGGGTATTGTAGACGACTTCTATGATCTACTACAGTCAGAGATTGTTTCTAGGAGAGGAGTATCCACGTTACATGAGTTCAAGGTTATTGCAGAAGACATATTGGCAGAACTAACTAAGAGGTATGGTGAGAGGGTTGGTAGGACAGCTAGCGTCATTGTTGCTGGTCTAGACAACATATTTACAGGAAGAGCAAAGATGTATTACATACATGAGCCAGGGTTTGGAGAACACTCAAGATTTATCTGCACAGGACATGGAGGACCATATGCACTATCACTCGCAAAGTTCCTCCTAGACCCAGAAGAGACAGTTGAAGAAAACGCTAGAAGAATAGCATACATAATTTCATGGGTTGGAGAAGACGTGGACACTACAGTTGGAGGTGAACCAGACGTCTTCATGATAAGAGACAGAGAAAACCCTGAACCAGCTGAACCAATAATAGAGAAGTTGGAACCAGACACGATACGTCAAATGATGGAGAAAGCAAGAGAAGATAAGAAGAACCTACCAAAAATCCTAAAATTCAAAGAATAAAAACATAACAATATTGAATAGAACTCCTCAAACCTCTCCTAACCCCAATACTATTCTTGTTAATGTCGCTGTGAAGTAGATTGCTGATACATGCTCTGTTCATTAGTGTCTATATTTGTCTTGTTCTTGGGCTCAGGTTTAGAAATTTCTTAATATATTACCTATCTATGTCTTCCCCCGCGGAGATTGTCTCATTGTTTAGACGTGTTAGGGAGCTTCCTGAAAATGAGAAAGCTAGGTTACGTA
>JAADDN010000074.1 GCA_013153895.1 Thermoproteota archaeon
TCTATGTAGGTCTATATATTATCCTTAGTGAAAAATTAAAAAATATAATTGCTATAATATAGACAATGGAGAGGCTCCCTAACACCTACGCAACGATTCTTACGGCACTTGTCGAATTATATAACGCTCTACGTCGACCAATAAAGTCTCGAGAGATAGCTGAGAAGCTCAACGTAAATGAAGGAACAATTCGAAACATAATGATAGCATTAAAGATAATGGGTTTCATAGACTCAAAGACAGGACCATATGGAGGATACATACCAACTCAGAAGGCGTTCGAGTACATTAAGTCTCCAAATGTGTCACCTATAGCACATGAGATAGTTCCAATACATATAGGCTCGATGCCTGTAAACGTGTATGCTGTAGGTATAGAGATACTTGACCTACTGAACCCATTCGGCAACAAGGCCATAGTTAGAACGATAGGAGACATAAGATCTGTCAGGATAGGTGAGAAAGTGAGGATAGGTCCATCATTGAATACTAGGATAGTTATAGAAGGTACTGTAGTAGATAAGAGCGTAACATCTAACGAGATAGTCGTACAGATCGATAGAATAATGATAATACCACGAGTAAAGATCTCTGACGTCATGACTAGGAACCTCATAACAATACATAAAGACACAACATTAAGACAAGCAGCTGAGATATTTGCAGAACATAGGATAAGAGCATTACCAGTAATAGATGATGATGGTAGAATAATAGGACTGATAACTACAAGCGACCTAGCTGCAGCAGTAGCTAAGGGTGATCTAAATAGTAAAGTAGTGAACTACATGAGAAAGGAGGTTCCAGTAATACATATCGACAGTGACATATATGATGCAGTTAAGCTAATGTTAAAGCATAGGATAGGTAGACTCATAGTTATTGATAGTGCTGGAAAACCTGTAGGAATAGTAACGAGAACTGACGTACTAAAGTACATAGCACTACTTGAATGAGATGTGAGATCTGTATATTAGAGGAGAAAGAAGCAAAATATAGATGCAAGATCTGTGGAAGAAAGGTATGCGATGAACATTACATTAAGGGGCTCGAGATATGTAAGATATGTGACATGACGTTATGTTACATATGTAGGAGAAGATTTGCCGTAGCTGTCTGCGCAATATGTGGAAGACCAGTCTGCGAGAAAGATAGCATCAGGAGAGGCCTAATCAGGATCTGTGATCTCTGTCTTCAACAACAGCGAGAAGAACAATTAAGAGACCAACAATAGGTCCAATAGTTAACTGTGATATTGATAAGCTAGTAGAGACTACCTTTCCTGAAGATATCTTTCTCTCAAGCTCCTCACTAGCCTTATCTAACATTCTCTCGAACTCTTTCAAGAACTCGAAAATATTGAACCTTTGTACACTTATCTGACCATACTGGAACGATATTGGTAGAAACTTTACACTATATATGATCTTCATCTCCTTAATATTCTAGTTATCTCTCGACGAAGGTTAAGACATATCTCTAACATGTCCTTAAAGATCTCCTCCTCATTAAACTCATCTGGAACATATCTATCATAATTGTACCATCTTGGTATAACATGTATATGAAGATGCTCTTCTAGACCAGCACCAGCTACTCTACCGATATTTATTCCAGTATTAACATAATCAGGTTCTAAAACGTTCTCTACTGCTTCTAATGTTGCTTTAAGCACAATCGAGTAATCTAGAAGTTCATCATCATCTAGCTGTTCTATACTTGGTACATGTCTCTTAGGTGCTATGAGCACGTGTCCTCTACTGTATGGGTACCTGTTCATTATTACTACACTCTTCTCCGACCTATATACTACCAGGTTCTCATCATCTCTATTCTCTCTTAAGTATTGACATATGAAGCACTCTAACTTACCTCTTAATCCTCTACGTATGTATGTTAGTCTCCATGGGCTAAATAATATCTTATAGCTAGGTCCGTTATCAATCATCTCTACTGGAAGTTACTGATCTTAATATTTTAGCTTAACCGAAGCGATACCATATGCCGAAACCTGCTTCAGGATATGACCATCTTACGGCACCTAGAGTACATATTATTCTACATGTACCACATTCTAAGCATGCATCATGGTAAAATGCTATCTCTCCATTAGGTAGCTCTCTATAACATCCAGCTGGGCATAACCTCAAGCATGGTCTCGTCTTGCATGTCCTACATTTTGCTGTATCAACCTCTATATGTGGTGTTGGATGTACAAGATAAGCATTAACTCTAACCTTCTCATCAAAGCTCATGCTCTCATGATAAAACTGTACCTAGTTTAAATATGTTTCACATCTTTCTAAACTTCTTCAAGTAATCCATAGCTAAGCTCCAGATCGAGAGACCATGTCTTCTCATCGTCACGTAGAGAGTCTCGCTTAGACTCTTAATACCATCTTTAACCTCAAGATACTCTCTAAACAAGTCTACTAGAAACTTCACGTACTTATTATATATGTCCTCTGCCTCATAATACATGTATACTCTCTTAAAAAGTTCTAGATCCCTCATTAGAGGAGTCTCACGAACATACTTGTTAAATGTAGCTCTAAAAGATGCTGCTGAGATAGGTCTCTTCTCCTTCTCTAACATCTCAGCTATAGCTCTTCCAGCACATATACCTGATATAAAAGCATAATCAACTCCCCTAATTATTGGTCCTATATGTACAAGAAATCCACCTGCATCTCCAATAGTGACAAGACCATCCATCTCTGGTCTAGGTAGAGGTTTAACGGGTAATAGTCTTGCACCATATTCAACTCTCTCTCCAATCTTCACAACTCTCCTAAACATTGGCAACCTATATAATCTCTCTAGTACTTCAGGAAATGTTCTACGAAATCTAGCATAGTTAGATAAGTATAGTACAGCACCAACATGTATATGAGACTTATCTACATACATGAAGCATCCTCCTGTAAGATAATCAAGAACCTCACCTAATGCAAGCAATGTTAATCCCTTATCATCTTCTAAATCAAAAATCTTCTCTATATCTCTAGGATCTACACGATAGACCTCTTTAACTCCTACTGCTACATCTCCAGGTGATAGCTTAGGAACTAGACCAGCCTTCTCTAAAAGTATACGATTAACACCTTCTGCATCTATTATCACGTCAGCAAGTATGTTATCTGTTCCACATCTTACACCACTAGCACGATTACCATGTACGTGTATTGCATCAACCTTAGCTGAGGTAACTATACATGCACCAGCTTCCTCAACCTTCTGAGCAAGCCACTCAACAAATCTTGTGAGAGATGTTACTATACCTCCACTCCACTCATCAGACTCTATCTCTATACTTAGTGAAGATCCTCCATGTGTAAGCATTATTACCTCTCTTACAACCCTCCTACCAAGCTTATACATGTCCTTAGACAATTCTGGACATATTTTCTCAATAGCTGACATATATATCCTACCACCATACAGATTCTTAGATCCAGGTCTCCTTCCTCTCTCAAGTACGAGAGTCTTGAAACCTCTCTTAGATAGCTCATAAGCTGCTGCAAGTCCTGCAGGTCCTGCACCTATTACTACTACATCAAACTTAAGAGACACCTATCGACGTATTTTAAAGACCTATTTCAAGTTAATGCTTCAGTGAGCACAGTGAAAATACCTGAAGACATATTAAGAGACTTAAAGAAAGAACATACTGACATCGTTGAGATAGGTGTAGTAAGAGAAGAGAAGCTCAATAACGAGATAAAGCTCATAATTGAGGTTAAGACAACGATGATGTACATAGTATATGAGTACATCCTGGACTCTTCAACGCAAAGGATTATTAATCGTAACCTCTTATATGCATTACCACTAATATGAAGCTTGATGTTGAGGACATCATAAATTTCGTATCTAAGCTACTACACAAGGTACTTGTTAGCGAGATCTCGATAGATAAGGCATTTCAATACGTTAAATCATCTTGGAAAGATAGAGAATCATTTAAAATATATTATGACATATCTTTTGAAGTTGTAAAAAACTACTTCAAGCTTAGATACTTATCAAAAAGAATATTTGGTACAGAGACCTGTAAAGACATCGTTAGAACATGGCTAGTACTTCATGGTCCAGAGTACTTTCACAAGAGGAATATAATTGAAAGTTATGTCAAGAAGCTCCTCAGAAGAAGAGGATTGAAAAATGTTAATATCAGGAGGATGGCTGACGAGATGATAGAGGAATTGAAGGATAGAGACATAACTGAGTACTTATCAGTAAAATACTCCTACCCTAAGACAGTTATTAAGATTCTTATAGAGATGTTATCGATAAATGAGGTAGAGAGATTATTATCGAAGCTTAATAATCCAACCACATGGCTAAGAGTAAATACTTTGAAGATCGATATTGATAAGTGTATAAAGATGTTAGAGAAAGATAACATAATAGTTGAAGAAGATAAAGATATACCATTTCTGTTAAAAGTAGTTGAAGCACGAAGACCTGTTCATCATGCTGATACTATCAAAAATATGTTAGCGATACCTCAAGACAAAGCTTCAATTCTCACAGTAATGGAATTAGAACCTGAGAAGGGAGATATCATATACGATCTCTGTGCAGCACCGGGAATGAAATCTAGCTTAATAATGCAGCTTACAGAAAATAAAGCTAAGTTGACGCTAATAGACATATCTAGAGAAAGGGTCTCAAACATGATAAAGATACTTAAGAAATGTGGAGTAGATATGTCAAAAGTAAGTATCGTGCTAGCAGATTCTAAGATAGTAAAGTTAAGGATGCGAGATGGATGTAAGATCCTCATAGATGCTCCATGTTCGTCTAGTGGTGCAGCTGGTAAAGATCCAGCTGTCAGAATTGCTTTAAGAGAATTAAAGAGATTACCATGGTACGTAGATATACAGTTAAGCATTTTAAGAAACGTTCTTAATCAGGTAAGAGATTCGAGAATAATATACGTAACATGTTCATTATTACCACAGGAAGGAGAAGAGAATATAGAGAAGATTTTAGATTATTCCAATGTTAAACTTGAGAGACCAAGTTCAAGATTTGTAGAGGGATATTCAAGATTTAAGATAGGGAGTATGGTTGGAAGAACCTTCCCACACGTACAAGATTGTGAAGGCTTCTTTATAGCTAAGATAGTTACCTAGCTTATGGAGCAGCTTTAGCAGTTGTGAGCTTCTCTTTTACTTGCTCTATTATGTCTGGGTGTTTCTCCTTGAAGTGCTTGTATATGTTGTTTAGTGTCTTTAGTGCGTTCTCTCCCTCCTCTATCTCCTCACCACATACTTTGCATTTCATACCCTCCATATACTCCTCCTTCAACACCTTCGCAATCTTAGACCAGGTTATCCTCACCATCGTGTTGTTAGTCGCTTTGAAGCGTATAAATATTCTACAGTTTTTTTCAACAATAAGATTTCTCTTTCCACAAATCAGGGAAAGAACGGGATGAGAATGCGAGTGTAGAATTGACATAAACAGTCTCCCGTCAACATGGAATTAAGGTGAAATATGTCAGGTCTAGGTAAGTCTAACTCGTTATCTAGATCACAAAAATGGTCAAAATCAGCACTGCTATCGGTCATCCTCACATCAGATCTCAGTAACATCATCACTGCAGCACGTATACAGTATACATAACCTATAAGTTTTTCATAGTATATCTAGACTATAATAGACGTATGTCGAAGCTATGAGTGTGAGAACATTTATCATATATATACATTACTCAGCGTAGTAGGACTCTTCATTAATCTCAGTCCGTGATCCCCTCATCACTTCGAGAATCTACACCTCTATCCTTATTTCTAGCTTTCTCTCTTGTCTAAGCTCATCAAGAGCATGTGTAGCCTTTCTCATAGCATCTCTAGGTCTCCTCGATACACCGATTCCAATCCTTATACGATGTTCTCTAGAGAACTCTCTTATAAGTTCCATGTTCTCCGTTAACATTTTTGGAGTAGTTATTCCAATCATGTTATCTCCTCCTAAGTATAGTGCTATTCCCCTCAACTTTGACATTATTTCTCTGAACTCTCCATATATGTTCATTATGTACTCGTAAGTCTCGTAGACTGAGTATATCGTTAATAGTCTTATAGATCCAGCTAAGTCAGCATGTATGATACAGATCTCAGAGTTGTCAGGTATTTCTCCATCTATGATTATCTGATGAGAATTATATGTATAGTTAAGCAGTTCTGAAGCCTTCTTCTCAGCTTTTATAGCGTCCTCTCTAGATGCTATAGCCATTATTACAGGTACAGGAGAGATCTTCTGAAGCTCTCTAAGAACATCAAGATGATCTTCAACTGTTAGAGTATTAGTTATTGCTATCATGAGATCATAACGTAATGGATGAGCTACTGCTCCCTTAATAGAGAACTCTCTACTAAGTATACTGTGAAGTCTTCCCTGTACCTCCTGTATGAGATGTTCCCTATCTGGTCCTAAGCTCTCTGTCCACTCTCTATATCCTGAAAGTTTAATTAACGTGATCTGCACTATCCTTGAAGCTTCATTTATTCCTTATAAGTAGTGTCCAACTATAGCAATATGTGCAGACTGTAGCTTGCTTTGATGTCTGGGGGACTCTAGTAATACCTGATAAGGAGGGGTTTATTAAACATATATGTGATAATGTGAAGAAAGTTCTTGAGAAGAATGGTATAGAAGTGAGTATTGAAACTCTAGTAAAAGCATTTACAGAATCTGATAGAGAGCTTAGAGAACGTAGAAGACTTAACTGTACATTGATAACTCCTGAAGAATGTGTAAAAACATTTCTTGAGAAGGCTCTAAATAAAAGTGTGTCTCTAGATCTAGTTGATGAGGTTGAGGATTCTATATGTAGAGCTGTTGAAGATAATCCTTATGTGAGACCTGCAGATAAAGTTCATGAAGTATTATCAATGTTTAGAGAACGTGGTCATAAGCTTGCGATAGTTTCAAACATAGTCTTCTGGAGAAGTTCAGCTACGAGGAGGTTATTAAGGAGATTTGGGATAGGTGGTTTCGATATTGAGATATATGCTGACATTGTTAGAGAAGTAAAACCTAATACTAAGATGCTTAGAATAGTTGAGAACTCTCTAAATGCAAGAGTAATAGTACATGTTGGAGATAGCTTACATGAGGACGTCTCGATGGCTCTAGCATATGGTGTTCAAGCAGTCTTCATAGATAGGAGAATGCAGATATTATCGAGAGATGAGAGGATTAGACTCGAGCTTGGTGGTAGAGTGATAATTGTTAGAGAGTTGAAAGATCTCTTAAACGTGAATATAGAGAACATAGTTAGATGACAGGACTAGGATTAATAAACCTCCATGCACAGATCTGCCTGTGGTACTGAGACCCTTCAGATGTGTGCCAGGATGCGGATACTGCTGCAAGATAAGTCCAATAACGATATTTCCCCACGAGGTTCACATACTTAAGAGACTTGCTAGATCACTAGACAAGAACATAATAATAAGACCAGGATACAAGATCGTTGACCTACTTAGCAGAGTTAGAGTAGTAATATCTTACATACTTGAGCTAGATCCAGAGACTGGGACATGTCCATTTCTCGAAGATGATAAGTGTCTAATACATAATAAGTATAAGCCAATAACCTGTAGAGCATTTCCAAGAGTACCAAAAGTATTACAGTACGTTGTCGATAGAGAGAGTAGGGGAATATACTTCTCATATGAGATAGGAATATCAAAAGCGTGTCCAGAAGTAAAGAAGACATATACTGACTACGAGATTGAGCTACTATTAGCAAATCCAGAGATAGCTAGAAAAATAATGCCTAGAGAGTACGAAGCATGTGAAGAATTTCTACATGTGAGGAAGATATATCTAGACTTGTTAACAACAATATGGCGTAGAGGACTAGCAGTATTTAGCGATGACATATCATATCCCTGGCCTCTAGTAAATGCTTACGATTTCATAAGACAGTACTATCCTGAGATAACGATACAGACCTTCACTGGAGGTAGAGAGATCAAGCTTTAAGATGCCTATCAGAACGTTAGCAGAGATCGACAGAGAGATAGGAATAGAATGGTATGTGACAGACACTCCAGGGACAGGAGGAAGATTGAGAACATTTCTAGAGGACTTCATAGTTGAAGAAATAACAATAGATGGAGTAATACTATGGTCAACATTGTCAGGAAGAGAGATAGAGTTAAGGGATAGAGGATCAGGATGGTACTGGATAGTCATAGAGAAGAGAAAGATAGATACCATAACTGTAGCATACAAGATAGCTAGAGCTCTAGGACTATCAATGAGAGAGGTGACTTATGGAGGATTGAAAGATACTGTAGCAGTTACAACACAGATATTCTCAGTACCAGATAAGGTAAGCATAGAGAACATAAGATCAATAGAAGACGATAGATTGAAAATATTGAAGATAGTCAGAGCAGGTCAACCATATACATCACAAGACATGTGGGGTAACAGGTTCACAATAACTATAAGAGAAGTTGAAAAACCTGAAAATCTCGAACAATGTTTAAAACAGATATCTGAGAGAGGACTACCAAACTACTACGGCTATCAGAGATTTGGATTACAGAGACCAAACACGCACATAATAGGTAAGTTAATAATACTAAGAAGATTCGAAGATGCATTAATAGAACTACTTGGAAAACCATGGATAGAAGAGACTGAAGATGTATCAAAAGCAAGAGAACTATTCTTAAAAGGAGAATACTGTAAAGCACTTGAAGTACTACCAAGAAGCTTGAGATTTCTTCCTGAGAGAAGAGTACTAGAGCATCTATGTAAGAATCCTAGAGATCATGTTGGTGCACTAAGAAGGTTACCTCAAGATCTATTGAAGCTCTATATTGAGAGTTATCAATCATATCTATTCAATAAAGCTCTAAGTAAGAGAATAGAGCTAGGACTTTCGATAAGAGAGGCCGTTGAGGGAGATTATGTAGCAATTTTAGATCATAGAGGCTTACCTACAAGACATATAATATACGTGTCCTCTAGAACTATATTAGAGAAAGTTAATCAGAAGATTAGAGAAGGTAAGATGTGTCTAATGCTTCCAGTTCCTGGATATTCTACAAAAATAATGCCTGGAGTACAGGGAGAGATATTGAAAAGCATAATTAAGGAGGAAGGTATTGACCTAGAGATGTTTAGGTTACGTGAGATTCCTGAAGCTGACTGTCCTGGAACATTTAGACAAGCATCTATTCAACCTCATGTAGAACATTATGAACATTCTAACAATATTATAAGAATAATTTTTAGACTTATCAGAGGAAGTTATGCTACAGTACTTCTCAGAGAGATAGTGAAGCCTCAAGACCCAAGAGGGGCAGGTTTCTAACTTATCTACATAATCTAGCGGTTACGTACACTGTCGCAGTTATTATACCTGTAGGCGAGTACAGTATTGGCTGCGTATTTCTTACACCTATCTCATATGTCGGTTTCATTATTGGGTAGAAGTTCTCCTTTATGTTTAATATCACGATCTTGCTCATACCTAAAGCTCTAGCTATTACATCAAGCTTATCTAGTGCGTTCTCTATAGCACGTCTCAGAGCTAGATTGTAAGCCTTCTCAACTATTGTCCTATTAGCTGAGAAACTGAGTTTTAACGTTATTAGATTACTTACCAGGTACGGTACTACACTACTTATAGCAGTTATGTTGAATGTTGTAGCAGTTATGTGATACGTAACCACATAACCTGTAAGTTTTCCAGCGTATGTGTAATATGGTTGCACTGTTATATACTTCGTCTCTATATTCATGTTATTCTTCTTCAATAACTGTATTACTCTGTTACCTACATTCACTATATTATTATAGGTCTCCTTTATGTTCATGCTTGGTACAGGGTTCTTAACATATATGTCTAATATTGCTAGTGATAGAGTATACTCCGCTTTTCCAGTACCATAAACGTTGACTATTATACAATCCTTATCGTCTACTATCGATATCTTGCTTAACGTATCATTTATGGTATTATTAGTACATCCCGTCTTGTTTAGATTCCCTTCCTGACCTATTATCGAGAGTATTAGAACTGATAAAGCAAGACCTAGCACTATTCCAAGTGTTATACATATTCTCCTCAGTCTCGAATTCTTCATTACTGTGTGCTTAATCTACAATTTTTAGAAATTTAAATCGTACGGTATATTATCTACGCTCCTCAATTGGATCTCCAAGTATGAGTTTTGGATATATTCCTAAGCTGATTAACTCCTGTAGCAGTAGCTTGAACGCGTATGGTACGACTACCTTTGCTATCCTACCCTTATCTCCATGTATTGGACATACAGGCTTCTTTAATCGTGCATCGTACCACGCTATCATTCCACAGTCCTCGCATACGTACATTACGTACTTATCACTTGACTCTACTAATCTCTCTCTGAGTAGTGCCGCTGCACCATGAGCTATCAAGCAGTCACGCTCCATCTCTCCTAAACGTAGACCACCTTCTCTTGATCTTCCTTCTGTTGGCTGTCTAGTCAAGATCTGTACTGGTCCTCTAGCTCTCGCATGTATCTTATCTGCAACCATGTGATGCAGCTTCTGGTAGTATACTATTCCTATGAATATGTCTGCTTCAAGCTTCTCTCCTGTTATTCCACTATACATGACCTCCTTTCCATCCCATCTGAATCCTAGCTTGACTAGAGCCTCCTTAAGCTCATCCTCTGTAACTCCCTCGAATGGTGTAGCATCTACAAGTATTCCACGCATTGCTGCAACCTTTCCAGCCATTGATTCAAGTATCTGACCAACAGTCATTCTGCTTGGTAGTGCGTGTGGGTTCATTATTATGTCAGGTATTATTCCATCCTCAGTGAATGGCATGTCCTCCATAGGTATGACCATTCCTATGACTCCCTTCTGACCATGCCTGCTAGCGAACTTATCTCCAAGCTCTGGTATCCTCTCTTCCCTAACCTTCACTTTAACGAGCTTGTAGCCCTCGTTAGTCTCTGTCAGGATTACGCTGTCAACTATGCCCTTCTCACCACGTCTGACGGTTACTGATGAGTCTCTTCTACGCATCATTACTGGAGTCTCTACTAGAGATGTGTAGAATCTTGGTGGTGATGTCTTTCCTATCAGGACCTCTCCACTAGACACGAATACTTCTGGTGATACTATACCATCCTCGTCAAGGTGTGCATATGCTTCAGAACCCTTGTAATCTTTCACGTCTGATGGTGGTATCTCTATCCTATCCTCCTCACCTCCAGGATACTTTATCTCCTCTGCCTCATATGTTCTAAAGAAGAAGCTTCTGAACATTCCTCTCTCAATTGCTGCTCTAGACATTATTATTGCATCCTCCATGTTATATCCTGTATATGTTAGTAATGCTACGACAGCATTCTGACCAGCTGGTCTCTTATCATAACCTATCAAGCTGATACCCTTAGTAGTTACTAGAGGTCTCTCTGGATATATCATTAAGTGTCCTCTGCTATCCATCCTGTACTTTAAGTTCGATGTTGAGAGTCCAAGACTCTGCTTAGCCATTGCTGCCTCATATGTGTTTCTCGGTGCCTGATTATGCTCTAGGTATGGTATTATGTGCGCTATTGCTCCAAGTATGACTGATGGTATTATCTCCATGTGAGTACATCTCGATAGGTCCTCTGTTGGGTCTATACATATGAGAGCATTCTCCTCCTCATCAGCATCAAGATACTCTATCACTCCCTCCTTGACGAGGTCACTCCACTTTATCTCTCCCTTCCTCAGCTTCTCTATATGTTCTGGAGTGAGCTTAAGCTTTCCATTCTCTATCACTAGTACAGGCCTCCTCAATCTACCTCCATCACAGTTGATACGTATCTCACCTCTAGATGGGAAGTATGCTATATTTATCTCATGAGATATGAGTCCTCTCCTCCTCATCTGTCTAATAGTGTTTACAAGCTTCTCAGGATCCTCATGAATACCTATTAGCCTACCATTCAGATATACCTCGGCGCCCTTAATACCCTCCTTTCTCGCCTCTAGGACAGGTTTGACACCTAGACTATATAATTGTCTCTCAACCTCTGCCTCATCTATTCCAACAGTTATGTTTGCTAATAATGCAAGGTTCTTAACTAATCCACAGTTCTGTCCTTCTGGAGTCTCTATAGCACATAGTCTACCCCACTGTGTTGGATGGAGATCACGTGCCTCGAAGTGTGGTTGCGTTCTACTTAAACTTGATACTACTCTCCTAAGGTGACTCAGTGTTGATAATCTGTTAGTTCTATCAAGCATCTGTGATACTCCTGTTCTACCTCCAACCCAGTTACCTGTAGCTAATGCATGCCTAATCCTCTCTGTAAGTATGTCAGCTCTGACGAGAGTTATTAACTGTGGTATTCTACCTCGCGTGTAGACCTTCTCTAACTGTGAACGTAGGTCCTGTAGAAGCTGCTTGAAGACTACTCTAAATAGCTGAGCCATCAGCTCTCCAGCAATCCTGACACGTTTGTTAGCTATGTGATCCTTATCGTCAGGTTTTCTTCTTCCAAGAACCATCTCTACAATGCCCTTAACTATCTGACCTAGGAAGAGTGCCTTCCTGAACCTCGTCTCAGGACTTGGATCTGTGCCTAAGTGTGGGAAGAGGTACTTGTCTAGTACCTGCATAGCCCTCTCAATTCTAGCCTCTCTAGGAACTCCAACAGCAACTTTGCTACCTATGAAGTCTCTTGCAGCATCTACTGTTGGAGCTATGTTAGAGGAGTATAATAGTGATGGGAACAGCTCCTTCTGAATCTCAACATCATCACTAACAGCTAGAACTATGTCCTCATCAGTCTCAAGTCCTAGAGCACGCATTATTATTGGAAATGGTATTCTCGCTGGAATAGCTCTCATGCTCACATAGATTATGCCATCTCTATGTCTCTCAACTATGATAGTGCTCCTATAGCCTGGACCCATAGATATGACCTTCGCAGTATGCGTTATCGATGCCTTCTCACCATAATCGTAGAATGGTCTGTTAGGTGCAAGATCCTCCTGAGTAACTAGGACTCTCTCACTACCATTAATGATGAAGTATCCTCCAAAGTCCTCAGGATCCTCAAGCTTCTTCACAAGATCCTCAGGCTTGAGACCATAGAGGTTACAGTACTTTGACCTCACCATTATTGGTAGATCACCAATATAGACCCTCTCTCTACTGATCTCCTCATTATTCACATAGAGAACCATGTTCAGGTAAAGTGGTGCAGCATAGGTCAAGTTTCGTAACCTAGCCTCTATAGGATAAACAATGTTCTCACTACCATCAACCTCCTTAACCCTAGGTCTACCAACCTCAATCTTCTCAAGCTTTACAAATAGACCACCAATCTCAGTCTCTACCTTACCAACCTCATTTATCAGCTTCTGAAGCTTGTTCTCTATAAAATCGTTAAATGACTCTATCTGATGTCTAACGAGACCCCACTCTCTTATATATGCCTCTACGAGGACCCACCTATCCTCATAAGTAGGGAAAGGTCCCTCCCTAGTCCTCTTAGATCTCCATACAGGAAGCGGAATTAGGTCAGGATTCTCCTTAGGCGAAACCATTAAACCACTTGACACGACTATACATGTAAGGTTTAAATAAGTTTCTCGAAGAGGATTAAGGAAGAACCTCATCGGTGTATCAGCATTATGTCAGCATTACCAAGCACAGAATCACCATTAAAGATCTATTATGTACCTGAAGAGAACCTATACTTCTTCAAGAGAAGCATAGCAGAAAAATACGGAACACCGCAAGATGTAACTACCAGGTTCAGATTTTGGGCAGATCCTAGACCTCTAATTCCTGACGATATAGAGAGCTTAAGATCAGTATCGAACGTAGATAAGGATCTAATAAACAAGATAATCAAGATAATTAAGAACTGTACAACAATAGTCAACGTAGTAAATGACCCTAACCTAGATCTCGTTAGAGAGTTTATGATAAATGGAGAACTAATATGTACAATAAACTATGAAATTTATAATAAATCTCACATAATGATACTCAATAAGGTAGGAGCAGCATTATACATAGAAGAAGGTTATAAATACATAAAAGTGAGGAAAGATCCCTCAGAGATAGATGGTCAGAGAGTAAACTATGGAGAACATGAGATATATCCAATAATAAATGAGGAAGGAAAGCTTGTTGGAAGCTGTATCGTAGTTAATGGTAGATTAAGAGTAGCTAGAAAGTGGGATCCTGTAAATATAGAAGAGTGTTTGAGCATAATTGATAGAAAGTTTAGAACTCCTCGAGAAATCTATGAAGCAAATATACCATTTATAGAGGAGAGAGAACAAAAGATTAGGAGAGTTGTAGAGTATTTTGAGAGGAGGCATAATCTTAAAGGTATATTAAGCTTCTCAGGTGGTAAAGATAGTCTACTAGCACTTCTACTACTCATAAATGCTGAGTCAAATGTAGAGGTAATACATGTATTCATAGAGAATGCTGATCCTCCAACATTAAGCAACTATATAGACTATATAGAGAAGAAGCTCAGCATTAACATAACTAGAGTAGGATTATCCTGGAACAATATCAGAGAGCTAGTAGAGATACTTAACGTTCCATCACGTGGAAATCGATGGTGCACTCCTCTCCTCAAGTTTGTACCATTGTTATCATATTTAAAGAGGAAGTACAATATTAAACAAATAATAAGCTATGTTGGTAGTCGTAAATCAGAAACAGTGAAAAGATGTATAAGACCAGCAACATACATAGACTCTGAGGCAGGATTACTTACACATGCTGTATGTTATAAATTTCCGAAGCTTCTAGAATATCTATACATATGGTATAGAGCTAAGGTGAGAATGTTCGATGACTATCTTAACGGAATTGAAAGATTGAGCTGCATAATATGCCCATTCAAGTCCTGTCTAGAGCTAGAAAAATGTAGTCAAAAATACTCAGAAAAATTCATGATATGGATGCCATATATAGAGAAGCTCACGAGAATGATGATAAGAAGAGAAGAAGATTTAGAGAAAGCTATCAAAGTACACTTATGGAGATTCTTCATGTTACACTGCGAAGCACAGTATATTGCAGCTAGAGCAGGAGTAAAGATAAATGATCCATACTACTATCAACGTAAATCTATAGAAAACTGTGTAGAAATAATAGACATAAAACGTGAAGAAAATAATATAGAAATAGTACTAAGATCGAAGTTACAGAGAACAGGAACAATAAACAACCTGATAAATAACATATCAACAATTTACGAGAATTCTAACATTTATAATCAGGATAATAAGATCATCATACATGCAGACAATGTTGAGATCTTGATAGATCTAGATAAGAATATTGTGAACTCTCGATCAAGAGATCCTGATAAGTTGATTAATATGTTGAAGATTGTGTTCATGTCTCTCTTCTGTATAAAATGTAATCACTGTGTAATTAACTGTGATAAAGATTGTATAGAGATACCATATAAAATTGATAAAGATAGATGTGACAAGTGTGG
>JAADDN010000070.1 GCA_013153895.1 Thermoproteota archaeon
GGCACAGTATACATATTTAAATATCGTCTTGCTACTCTAAGTAGCGTATGCTTACTCAAAGCATAGCGGGATACTTGATAGCTTTTGCAGAGCAGAGCTCGAAAAATGTTACTCCAAGCAGCGCACTCTATGGGTATGGTTATGGTGGTGGAAACTTCTGGCTATTCTTGTTCTGGCTTATCATATTTTTCATACTTCCATTCCTCTTTGGAGACTACTATCAGCTCCTTAGACTATCAGGAACCATAAATAGGCTCCTCGTAGATCTAGGTAGAACATTGAACCAGAACATGAGCAACATAATCTCAACTATAGAGAACATAGCTCGCAAGAAGAACATAACTACTCCAAACAGGTCAGAGATAGAGAACAGGATAAAGGACATGATAGAGTACGTTGTCATAACTCCAACACAGCTAGAGCCTCAGGGACTTGTAGCAAAGTTGAAACATCTCATGATACTTTACGATCACAGGCTTGAGGATCTTGTTAGAAGGATAATTCCAGCTGAGAAGCCTATAGTTCAGAATCTTGCGAGCAGCATAGAAGCTCTGAGAGTACTAAACTTCATCTATAAGATAGTAATGCACTACTACAAGCTTGGAATGAAGTATAAGAATCCGTGGATCCTGTTACAGGTCTACATGGCTCTGCCACAGATAAAGGAGTTTGTTAATGCTCTAAATGGTGCTATATCAGCATTCACTAAAGGTCAACCAATAGGAGATAGTGCTGGACCACTTACAGCATTCAAGTTCCTACGTGAGAAATGTGAGGAAGTTGAACCTGTAAATCACTCTATAGAGAACACGTACATAGCTAGATGCAGATATAATAACAGGATAGTATACGTGATAAAGGCATTAGGACCAGGTTCAAACACTGGTAGAATAGATGATGCAGTAATATACCTAGTAGAGAGGTGTGGTGTTAAGCCTAAGATGATCATAACAGTCGATGCTGCACTAAAACTTGAGGGAGAGAAGACTGGAACTATAGCTGAAGGTATAGGTGTAGCTATAGGTGGAATAGGTGTAGAGAAGTTCAATATCGAGACCATAGCTGCAAGATATGGAATACCACTATACGCTATTCTCATAAAGATGAGCATGCCTGAAGCTCTCACTCTCATGACTAAGGAGGTAGCTGAAGCAACTGGAAGGACCGTCGATAGAATATGTAGAATAATCGAGGAAAATGTGAAGGAGAACGAAGAGGTTATATTGATAGGAGTCGGAAATACGATAGGGGTAGGACAGTGAGTGATCTAGGACTCTTCGTGATATATTTCACAACCGTCACCATAGGAGCAGTCATAGTTCTAATATTCATAACATACTTCTTCATGCGTAAGCACATCTTTACAGCACCAGCAGGAGAGATAGTTACCACGAAGGCTGTAACAGTACTAAAATGTCCACTCTGTGATTATAGGTTACGTAGAAGCTTTAGAGAGGGTGATCATGTTGGAGCAGTTGCATCAGAGACCTGTCCCATACATGGGACGAACCTCATAGTTGAGGCAGTATATAGTGAGACTGAGGAGAAGAAAGAGTGAAAACTTATCAACACTATTCTCCTCTTTCTCAAGACATGATCTTCCAGACGACGCGTGAGGTCTTACAGTCAGCAGATGAGGGAGATATAGTAAGACTTAGAGGATGGGTGTATAGGAAGAGAGAGTTCAAGGATAAGATATTTATAATGCTTAGAGATGGTGAGGGAGTAATACAGCTAGTATTTTCAGGCCCTCTAGCCGAGGATGCTAGAAAACTTAACATAGAGTCATCCATAATGATTGAAGGAATCGTAAAGATAGAGCCTAGGGCACCAGGAGGAAAAGAGGTGCATGTGAGCCGTATATTATGGTCCTATGTTGGTGAGCCCTTCCCAATAAATGTATCGGCAGCACAGGCAGATTCTGAATATCTTCTAGATGTACGTCACCTATGGATTCGTAGTAGAAAGATGTGGGCTATGTTGAGGATCAGGCATACAGTGTTTAATGCTATACATGAGTACTTCAGAATGAATGGCTTCTATGAAGTTCAGTGCCCAATATTTGTATCAGCAGCTGTAGAAGGAGGAGCAACATTATTCCCCGTAAAGTACTTTGACAGAACAGTATACTTGACGCAGAGCGCGCAGTTCTACCTAGAGGCTCTAATATTCTCTCTAGAGAAGGTATATACTGTAGCACCAAGCTTCAGAGCTGAACCTTCTAGAACAAGAAGACATCTAACAGAGTTCTGGCATGCTGAAGCTGAGATGGCTTGGAGTAACATGTACGATGTTATGAAGGTATCTGAAGAGCTCATATGTCACATAGTTAGGAGAGTACTTGACGAGAGAGTTGAAGAACTATCAATCCTAGGTAGAGATGTTGAGAAGCTTGAGAGAGTTAGACCCCCATTCCCAAGAGTCTTATATGATGAAGCTATAGAGATATTGAAGAGAAAAGGCTTGAACGTTGAGTGGGGTTCTGATCTAGGAGCTGATGAGGAGAGAATACTCATGCAAGAGTTTGAGACTCCAATACACTTATACGGATTCCCAGAACAAATAAAAGCATTCTACCATAAAAACGATCCACAAGACCCAAAGAGGACGCTCTCAGTAGACGTCTTAGCACCTGAAGGATATGGAGAGATAATTGGAGGAGGTGAAAGAATAGAGGACCCGAACCAGCTTATAGAGAAGATAAAGAGGTTCGGCCTTAATCCAAAAGACTACGAGTGGTATATAGACTTGAGAAGATATGGTTCTGTTCCTCATGCAGGTTTTGGTCTTGGAGTTGATAGGCTCGTAATGTGGATATGTGGTCTAGATCATATAAGAGATGCAATACCATTTCCAAGAGATATAAGAAGAGTGACACCCTAGGACCTTCCTAAAGTATCTCTATAGTTCTTGTGAGTATTCTAGCTATAATAAAGAGACCAAACGCCATTAATGTGAGTACTAGACATGCAAGCCATCCAAGTATCACTATCTTACGTAATGCTGATAATGCTGCAGCATATATGAATACTGTTAGAGGAACAGGTTCTATAGATGTTAATGGATGATATATCCATGGACCCCATGCTATATCTACAGTCACGTGAGCAACTATGAGGAGAGGACCAGTCTCACCAAGAACCTTAGCTACACTAATCATCATGTTTGCTACTAGAGCTCTCCAAGCAGCTCTCGAGAGAACCTTCAACGTTTTCCATCTAGATAATCCTAACGATATACAAGTCTCCTTAAGTTCTGGAGGTAATGTTGATAATATGTCACATGTCTGTATTGCAACATAAGGAACAATTATGAAGAGAAGACTAAGTGATGCAAAGAGGGCAAGCTTCTCTTTTATAG
>JAADDN010000178.1 GCA_013153895.1 Thermoproteota archaeon
AAAACCGAGGGCCCGTAGCTCAGCCAGGAAGAGCGGCGGCCTTCGGAGCCGTAGGTCCCGGGTTCAAATCCCGGCGGGCCCGCCATGAACGATCCTTCTACTTTCCATTGTTCAGTAACCTACCCTTTCATCAGTTGTCAGTAAACTAGGGCATCATCACTTTTCACCAGTTAACATGTTTCTCAGTATTGTTATATATGCTGCTTGATCTATTACTTCTGCTCTATTAAGTGCTTCAAATATGTTTGATCCTACTGTAACTATCCCATGACCTCTAAGTATGACAGCATTCACGTTTCTCGGTCTTAATGCTCTTGCAACTGCTTCAGCAAGCTCTTGACTTCCAGGTGTTAAGTATCCTACCTCTGGTATTGTCGGTCCTACGTAAGCTTTCAATTCTACTATATCTATATCAAGCTTGTAACCTGCCTCGTAGAGAGCTATTACGTGTGGTGAATGTACGTGAAGTACTGCTCTAACATCATCTCTAGTCTTATATATCTCCACATGCATCCTCCACTCTGATGATGGTTTACCTGGTCCTTGAACTGTTCCATCAAGCTTCATCTTCACTATGTTTGCTGGCTTTATCATATGTTTAGGCATTCCTGATGGTGTTATCAGGATAGTCTCCTCATCAAGCCTCACTGACGCGTTCCCTCCCATCGTGGTGGTTAGATTCTTAAGATACGTCCACCTGAAGACCTCTGCAAGTAGCCTACGTAGCTCTGCTTCTCGAGTCATAACATGCTTATCTTGCTAGAGCTCTTAAATAGTCTGAGTAGAGCTTTCTGACACGTCTAGACCATTCCTCAAGCTTATCAGGATCTTCAGGATACTCCTCATACAGCCTCTCTATCCTCCTCATGTACGTGAATGCTAATATGAGCTTTCTAGCAAGAGATAGTGGAACCTTCCTCAATCTTAGAAGCTTCTTAACCTTATCAAACACGGAGAGCTCTTTACCTTCGGATGATAATATTAGTACCTCGTTCTCAGTAACTATCCCTGCCTCTAATCCCTTCTGTATCTCATCATTACTCATATGTTGTAAAGCTAGTCTAAATATGTCTAGTTTAGCCTGCTTCTTACCATAGGCCTCTATGTACTTGAGATTATAGCTCCATAATCCACGTGCAGATAAGTCACCTCTCTCCCAAGCATCAGCTATGGTCTCGCTAGCTAGCTTAGCTGATAGTAATGCTGGACCGAGACCACCACCATGTATTGGATTTACTGTCAATGCTGCATCTCCAACAGCAACTATGTTATTCCACACTAAAGTATCTAGAGGTCTCCTTGTTGGTACTATTCCTCCACCAGCATTGATTACCCTCCTACCTTCAAGTTCTCTCCTCTTCAGAATATACTTGCGATAGTGATCTGCAGGATTGAGACCTCTCTCTTTAACATGTTTACCCCATATTCCGAGACCAACATTAACTATGTTATCCTTCTTAGGAAAGTACCACCAGTATCCTCCTGGAGCAACTTCCTGATTAAGATATATCCTAATGTGATCACGATTATCAGGAACGTCCTTAACCTCAACAACCTCTCTGTAAGCATATGATGCGTCTTCAGGTCTAAGAGGCTCAGTTATTGGAATGTTAGTCCATGGTAGTCTAGTCCTAACTACTCCAGTAGCTCCAGAAGCATCTATAACAACACTAGCCTTAAGCTCACTTACACATCCATCCTTCCTCTTAACTACTACACCACGTACAGAATCACCCTCAACTATAGGCTTTATAAATGTTGTTGAATCAAGAATCTCGGCACCTCTAGATGTAGCCATCTTGAGAAGCTTCCTGCCCCATCCAGATATGTCTAGTGCATAACCTTCTCCAGGAACTCTCAATGCTATATTCTCTAGAGGACTATAGACTAGTGCACCTCTATAATAATTCTCAACTATGTTACTCACATCTATGTTATGTTGCTCAACATGGTGCTTTCCTATAGCATCTCCAGTCACCTTATATAGCTTCTCGATAGGTTTCTGCTCTATTACGCAGGTAGAGAAGCCAAGACTTGATAATAGGTAAGCAGAGTAGAGTCCTGCTGTTCCACCACCTACTATGACAATGTCGAACTTAGTCACTCACATATATGTGATAACGACCTATTTAACAGTTACATCATCGTCGTACTATCCTCACAGGATACTCAATTATCCTATCACCAGCAACTACCTGATCAACACCGTGAATAGCTGCTCCATGATACTCTATCACCTTCTTAAGTTCCTCAAAGTTTATATCATCACCTTCAACAATGATTACTAGACCTAGAACATCTACGTCAGTCTCCTCAACCGTTATGTTCACTGCTCTCACACCTGGAACCTTAGTAATATTTTTAGCTAGGTCTACTATGCTTACCCTAGATGGAATATCTACGTCAAGCACTAATCTCCTTATTCTCGTCATCTCTCTTGCTTCACCAACTAGAATATATCAAGTATCTGTCTTATAAGAATATGGGTCTCATCTAGAATGATGAGCTTGAAAGAGAGATTAGAAAAATTGAAAGATTCTCTACGAAGACTAGGTTACGAAGAGTTCGTAAAGATAGAGACAGCACATATATCAGGAATATCATATATAAATATCAGAGAACCTGGACTAGAATTTCTCAAAGATATAGAGAAAGAGAGACTTAAAGTTAAGATACTCACAACCTGTAACCCAGCATGCATGTGCGTAGAAGACCTCAATAATGATAGTGAAGAAGCAAAAAAGCAGAAGGAGATAATTGAGACTCTTAAAAACATTGGAGTATCAACATGGTTAACATGCATACCATATGAACATATGAAAATAAGAGCAGGAAGATACTACGCATGGTCAGAATCTAGCGCAGTAGCATTCATAAACTCCATATTTGACGCATATACAGATAAACTTCCAGGTCCACTCTCACTCATATCTGCACTAATAGGAGAGACACCTAAGACAGAGATACTTAGAGAAGAGGAAAGATATCCGAGAGTGATCGTAGAAGTAGATAATGATAGAGTATTAAGCATAGTTGAAGCTGGTATCCTAGGTATGATGATAGGATCACAATATAGAGGAAAACTTGAGATACCATACGTAAAGTTTCGTAGAAGACCTTTCACAAGTATAGAATCATTAAAGAATTTTTTAGCAGCATTTGCAACATTCAGTAACTGTCCATTATTAATAATTGAAGGTATATCACTAAACTATGTAAAATATAGAGAAAGAATATGTAGAGAATGTAAATTGAAGATAGATATGAAAGATATATCAAAAACTTTGAAAGATATATCTACGATAGCTTCATTGAAAGATCTAGATGAGAATAG
>JAADDN010000027.1 GCA_013153895.1 Thermoproteota archaeon
CTGTATATGCTGCACAGTGAATTATTATGTCCGGTCTCTCCTTAGACAAGATATCACATAGATTTTCTAAATCTTCTAAATCTAGCTTTATCCATCTCTCTGTACCATGTTCTGTTGATGTTGGTTGTTTTTCGTGGAATGTTGCTACTACATTATAACCTTTAGCGCAGAGTGTATCTGCTACCCACCATCCTAAGAGTCCTGTACCTCCTGTTACGAGGATCTTCATATGTTTATCCAAGGCTCATCTTCTATAACATATCTATCATTTATTAAAGGTTCCCACCACCACTTGTTTTCTAAATACCATCTTACAGTTCTTTTCAATCCTTCTTCAAGTGTTGTGACTGGTCTCCAACCGAGTTGAAGAATTTTATCAATCTTCATAGCATATCTCCTATCTTCTCCTGGTCTCTCTCTAACATGTATTATATCTCTCTCTGGGTCTTTACCCATGAGCTCAACTATCTTATATACTACGTCCTTAACTGTTGCGTACTGATGCGCAGCAACATTATATATCTCGCATATTTTCCCCTTATTCATAATCGTGTAGAGAGCTTCGCAGAAATCTTCGACATATATCCAATCTCTTATCTGCATACCATCTCCATATATTGTAGCTTTCTTTCCAAGAAGAAGTCTTATTATTGTTCTAGGAATGAGCTTCTCAGGATGCTGATAAGGTCCATAATTATTGCATGGTCTCACAATAATGTACTTTAGTCCATATGTTCTTCCATAAGCCTTTATAAGAAGATCTGCTGAAGCCTTAGTTGCTGAGTAAGGACTTGAGGGATTTAATGGCCAGTCTTCACTAGCTTCATCCTTAGTCCAAGATAGGTCACCATATACCTCATCTGTCGATATATGAATGAGGAGTGGAACTTCAAGTCTTCTACAGGTCTCAAGAAGAGAAAATATTCCAAGTATGTTAGTTTTAACAAATGGTGCTGGCTCATTAATTGACCTATCTACATGAGTCTCAGCAACAAAATTAATAATGATATCAGGATTGTACTCTCTTATAATGAACTCTAGAAGCTCTTCATTACATACATCACCACGAATAACCTTAATACGGTTAGGATACTTCTCTAACAGGTCCTTAACATTTTCTAATCGACCAGCATAAGTATGCTTATCATAAACTATTACTCGATGGTCAGTATTCTTAATTAGGTAACGAACAAAATTGGAACCCATGAATCCTAGACCACCAATAACTAGTATAGACTGCATCATTGCGATAACGTCATGATTCCTTTAATATATTGTCGCATGCACGTACATTCATAACTTTACGATGATTATGTATCAGAGCGATAGCTTAATGATAATATTCGAAGTTTGTCTCAGCTTGTCTCAAGGGTGGCCATTTCTTATCTTTCTCACTTAGAATAACGTTGTCCTTTATTGGCCAGTCTATCCCTATATCTGGATCATTCCATATTATCCCGCGTTCGTGTTCTGGAGAGTATTCTTTTGTTACTAGATAGAGCACAATACTGTCCTCCAGTGCTTGGAAGCCGAATGCAAAGCCTGGAGGAACCCAGAATAATCTTGGCTCATTACTATCAAGTATTACTGAGACATACTTACCAAACCATGGTGATCCACGTCTAATATCTACAGCAACAGCATATACTTTACCTTTAACAACTGTGAAGAGCTTACCCTGTTCCATTGGGCGGAGCTGGTAGTGTAGTCCACGAACAACACCACGCTTAGAATAGCTCATATTGACTTGCACGATATCAACATATACACCATTAGCCCAGAAATCAGTCCTCTTATATAGTTCCATGAAGAAACCACGAATATCTGGAAACACCATGGGTTCAATAAGCACGACGTCGGGGATCTCTAGCCTCTGAAATGATCTAAATGGCATGTTAATCTATCCTGTACTTCTCCATTATCTCTTTTTCAATCTTTTCTCTCTCCTCATAAACAAGTTTATACATTATTGAATATTTAAGAGCTTTAGAGAATCCATATCTCACGATTGGTATATTATTGTTCCTTAGATCTATAGTTAGATCATACATCTTCTTAACTCTACGATAGAGAACTATACCATCATATAGTGAACGTATAGCAAGACTTGGTCTGACTTTTCCACCATATCTTAAGCCTCTCAAGAATCTTCTTAGACAGTATTTAAATGCTGTTAAGAGAAGTATAGGTTTGAGCGGTGTCTTATATGTGAGAATCTTCGCTACATAGTTTCTACCTGAGAAATAATCTGATATTCTAAGCTCTCTCTTAAACGTTAATGATTCATAATGCTTACAGGTAAGTACAGGAAAGGCAGCCATCTTAAAGTTCATTGACCATGCTCTAAGTCCAAGAAGATCATCATCCCAGTAACCGAATGCTTGTCTAGGAAAGAGATCTCCGTACTTTAGACATATCTTCTTAAGAATGTTAACCTTATATAGAGCATATGCTCCCTTTATGTACGTTACATACAGACCATGCTTAGGAACCTCACACACCCTCCTCAATCTAAGGAACGGAATAGTATTAAGAAGCTCATCAATATATACTCCAAAACTATCTATTACTCCAAGATCCTTAAGCTCAATTATACCCTGAGCACCACATAAGTTAGGCACAGTCTCAAAATGTTCAACAAGCTCAGTCAAGCTTTCTGGATAAGCTATAGCATCATTATTAACAAGGAGAATATAATCATAATCTCTATTAATGATAAAGACCTTCCAAACAATATTCATAGCACCATCAAACCCCAAGTTTCTACTCAACCTAACAATCTTAAAACATCTATTAGAATTATAACTATCTAAGAATTTTAATATCTTTTCAAAACTACCATCAGTAGAACCATTATCAATAACATAGATGAAATAATTATCATAATCTAACTCTAAAAGAGACTTAAGAGATTTCAATACAATATCTATAAAATTAGCACTATTATAATTAAGCCAAAGAACAGCAACTCTTCTCATAAACATAACCCTGTAACACATAGCTTAAATGCAACAACTCAAGTAACTACAATCCTCACATAGACGAAAAGTTCAAAAATATTAATACATTAATGCAGGAATGCCTCTCAAGAACTTTCAACTTCTCAAGAAACATATCAAATACATATCTATAAAATACTTTTGAACTCAATAAATATTCGAAAAGCAACGTTAATAGCAGTACTAGACTTCAAGACATCATTCATAGTCTTCTACATAACTTTTCCTCGACAATTTTTCTTGGTGCGGCCGCCGGGATTTGAACCCGGGTTCAGCGGCTCGGGAGGCCGCCATCCTAGACCAGGCTAGACTACGGCCGCCTTCTCTATTTC
>JAADDN010000023.1 GCA_013153895.1 Thermoproteota archaeon
GTGAGAGTGTTAGAAGCTTGTATGGTGAGTATATTCTAAGTATGACTATCTTATCTCTCACGAGATCTTTCAATTCTTCCACACTTACTACAGAGTTCTCTATCTTCAGAAGCTCAGCTCCTAGTTTCCGAGCTGCTAGATGTTCTAGTCTTCTAGGTTCGTCAGATATTATGAGTAGACTCATCTCTTTACCTCAAGCACATCTATGAGAGCGGGTATAAGATCTTCCTCTACATCTCTCTTATTTATCAGGTAGGGTGGTAAGAGCCTTAGCGTGGTCTTTCCAGCTGATAGTGCTAGTACTCTCTTCTCTATTAACTTATCTACGAAGGGTTCAGCTTCTCTCCTAAGCTCTATTCCTATCATTAGTCCCATGCCCTTGACCCTAAGGTAGTATCTTGAGCTAGATATCTCGTTCTCGATCTTCTTCATTATGTATTCTCCCATCTCTTTAGCTTTTCCTGGAACATCATCTTCAAGAAGCACCTCACATGCTGCTGCGGCAGCAGCCATAGCTAGTGGGTTTCCTCCAAACGTTGATCCATGTTCTCCAGGTTCAAATATGTCTCCTAAATCCTTTCTTATGACTAATGCTCCTATTGGTAATCCTCCACCTACAGCCTTTCCTACAGTGAACATGTCTGGTTCTACTCCATAGTTCTCGAATGCCCATATGCTTCCTGTTCTTCCAAATCCTGTCTGTACTTCATCAAATATGAGTAGTACACCCCTCTCCTCGGTAAGTCTTCTCAGCTCCTTCAAGAACTCTCGAGTAGCAGGGTTGACACCTCCCTCTCCCTGTATAGGTTCAACTATAACTGCAGCAAGATCCTCAGTAACTAGCTTATCTAGATCATGAACAACGTTGAATCTTCCAAACTTGACGTCAGGTAGGAGAGGCTCAAAAGGTCTCCTATACTTCTCGTTACCTGTAACAGATAATGCGCCCATGGTTCTTCCATGAAATGATCCTATGAACGCTAAGATTCCTCTCTTCTTAGTATATTTTCTTGCAGCTTTAAGAGCAGCTTCTACAGCTTCTGTTCCACTATTCTGAAGAACTATCTTTCCAAACTTTGGTGGTAATATTCGAGAGAAGTTCTTTAAAAACCTTGCTCTAGCATCATTATAGAACGTCATCGGACAGACAAGAAGCTTCTCTACCTGCTCTTTCACAGCATTAACTATCTTCTTGTTACAGTGTCCTA
This sequence comes from Thermoproteota archaeon, assembly GCA_013153895.1. GTDB lineage: Archaea > Thermoproteota > Thermoprotei > Thermoproteales > Thermocladiaceae > JAADER01. Next base: position 1,209 of record JAADDN010000023.1, read on the forward strand.
GAAATGCTACACCATACCCAGTATTGCAGTCTAGGTACATGTTTCCATCAATATCCCACACATACTGACCATATCCACGTACTAGAACTAGGTTCTTCTTCCTATAGTACTGTGATAGGTAGCTCCTCTCTAGCTCAATTATCTCGTCTCTACTAATCATGCTAGCACAGAGGTAGACAGCTACTCAAGATAAATGCATTATCTATAAGCTATGAAGACCTTATGCGTTCCAGACCTAGCTAGAACCTGAACATCTTTAAAATACTTTTCAAGAATCTTCTGAAATCTATCAGACATCTTTAAAGGATACACAACCTGAAACATGCCACCATCCTTAAGATGTTCATAAGTCTCTCTAATAAGCCTCTCATTAAACTCCATACCAAGAGAGACAGGCGGATTACATATCACCACATCAAACATTAGATCACTAATATTTGAATAAAGATCACTCTTCCGTACCTTAACGTTCCTAACATTATTAAGCTTAGCATTCAATCTAGCAAGCTCGAGAGCAAGCTCATTAACATCAACCATGTACACTATAGAGCTAGGACAAAGCTTAGCATAAACAATCCCAAGAACACCATAACCACAACCAAGATCAAGCACTAGTGCACTATCCTTGAGAACCATATTCTCAGCAAGAAGAAGAGAACCAGCATCAATACCAGATGAAGAAAAGACTCCAGGACCAGTAACAAAGGTAAATGACACTCCTCTAATAACAGTACTTATCCTCCTAGCTTTCAACCTCCCATACATGGGCCTCTCAGAAAAGTAATGAGACACATAAAAGTCTCTCAAAAATAGTAAATAAACCATACCTAAAACAAGAGAACAAAGAGAAACCTTTAAAATAGGAAACAAAACTAAATAGACGAGACAGGGCCGGTAGTCTAGCCTGGAAGGATGCCCGCTTGGCGCGCGGGTGGTCCCGGGTTCAAATCCCGGCCGGTCCACCATTCTAATCAAAGTTGGGCTGCTCCTGATAGCCTAGATTAATGTCCCACTCTCTCTTTTTATTACCATGTTATTACCATGATTTCTATCGAGTATAAGTATCAGTATTTACTCGTAGATTCTAAATCTAATCCTATCTATAGGTCAAGATTCTAAATCTCATTACTTTATTATATCTAGAATAAGTTGTTCTCTATTTATTCAATAAATTTAATACTTTACAAAAATAAAAATCGTTAAAAATAAGAAATTAATGAAAAACATATGACAATAAATATGCAATACAATGCTAGATATGTTACCGTGATAACTCTACCTGTTGCTCTGACAGTTCTAGGGCTTCTAATATATGCCTTAGTCACAAATAATGTTATAAGTTGGATTATTTTGACTGATTTCGGAGCTGGATATTCAATATTTGCATGTTTACCTCTTTTCGTTATAGAGCCAGAGTTAGGGGTTGTTGCATATTTTACTACACTGATAGCTGGAGCTGTATGTGATGCGTTGAAGTACTTCTTTAGACTTCCTAGGCCTCCACCTTACTTATGGAGAGTTCATCTACCTAAGTATTATTACTGGTACGGTTTTCCTTCAGGACACACGATGATGGCTGCAGCTTCTTACGGATTCGTTTCTATAGTTTTTAGAAGATACTTACAGGTTGTTACTACATGTTGGCTATTTATCATTAGCGTTGCTCTTTCGAGAGTCATGCTTTATGTACATTATCCACGAGACGTTATTGGTGGAGCCATATTTGGATTTATTATCGCTATAATAATGTACTTACTGTACAGCAGGTCTGCATCAAAGTACAAAGATACGTTCTTAATACTATTCTCACTTTTAGTATTTATCCTAGTATATTCATACTGTAGGTTTATATATTGTATTATTGATGTATCTGTTGGTATCGGTATAGCTCTAATGCATTTTCTATTAAAAGATAGATATGACATTATCAGAAGAGGTAAGTGGATATGGAAAGTTGTCAGCATTATCGTAACTGTCCCCATATGTGTATTATTGATGCATGTACCTCATAATATCGGACTATTGTTCATAATGCTAAGCTACTTTATGTGCGGAGTATCGTTAGTCGCTATTCCTTTCATAATCTTGTATCTTTCTGAAAGATTTAGGTGAGCTCTTTTTATCTAGCTAGTCTGTCTTAAAAATGCTGACATTATTTTTAATATTTCTTTGAGTTTTTGACTTAGTTCTCTTATTGTTTGTGTATCTTCTACTTTTTGTATTGTGTTTTCTATTTTTTCTGTTACTTCTGAGAGAAAGATGCAGCTTAGTGGTCCGTATGCTTGTTCTTTTATTATTTGTGGTAGTAGTTGTCCTGTTATTCTCATCGCATCTATTGTGTTATCTAGAGTCATGTGTGGTCTTGATCCTGATAGTGCTAGTTTTGCTGCTGCTATTGCTGCTTCTGTTAGTATTATATTTCTCTCTATGCATGGTATCTCTACGAATCCTAGCACTGGGTCGCAGGGTAATCCTAGTACTGTTCTTAGTGCATATACTGCTGCTCTTTCTGCTATCTCTATGTTGTAGTTGCTGAGTATGTATGCGTATGCTGCTGCAGACATGCTTAATGCTACCCCTATCTCTGCTTGACATCCATGAAGAGATCCTGATGTTGATGCTCTGTTAGCTGCGATCGCGTTTATTAATCCCGCGATTATTAGAGCTCTCTTAAGCTCCTCTATAGCACTCCTTGTTTGTCCTAGCATGTCATATAATGTACATAGTACTGCTGGAAGTATTCCTGCAGATCCAGCCGTTGGAGCACTTATTATTATTCTTGATGATACTACTCTAAGCATAGTTATGAATGCATAAAACATGGTGTTTCTTAACCCTCTCAAGCTTGATGCTACGTTAACGATCTCGTTCTTAACATCATCAATACTTTTAGAGTTTATTATGAATACTTTAAATATCTTATTAACATGATCGTGAACAAAACTTAGAACTTCAAAACTTCTGTTTCTAGATCTTAAAACTATGTCAATATATGTCTCAAGTAGCTTCTCTATTAGTTCCCTATCTATCAATTTCTCCTCTATCATTAACACATACTCATGTACTCTACTTTTCATATTTTCAGATCTCTTAACTATGTTGCTAAATGATGAGTATAATCGTTGTCTTTCATCTATTAAAGTTGATAATTCATCTAAACTTTTATTGAAATATCTTGATGCTGCATCACATAGCTCGCTAAGTATCGATCTAATTGACAGGTATAGCCAGAGTGGTACTAGTCTTTTAGAATCAAACTCTCTATCAAATAAAATGTGAGGTATCTTCCTCAGATCCTTCTCATCTATGTATCTTCTCAAGACATCATACCATATCTTTGGTTCAATTGTACCTCCACCTAACGAGTATGCTTCTAATATATTATCACCATACTTACTTATGAAGCATAATTTAAATGCTGCATTCTCAAGAGTAGTAGATTGAGGAACTTGAACGTACGTTATCATTGGCTTAAGATCTTCAGGATCTATGAGAGAGCTCTCTATAACTTCTCTACATAGCTTATCCTCATTATCAAAGTATAATCCTCTATAACCAGCAATGATAGCTCCATAAGTTCTATGACCACGATATATGAGATCACCCTTCTCTCTCCCATTTATCTCTACATGATGTATAGTATCGTTCTGTAAAATACCTTCTTCTACAAACCTATAAATTATGAAGCTTGAGATTAGAGGAGCTGTAGTATGAGAGCTTGATGGACCTATGATAGGCTTGAGAGCTTGAAATATTGAGACATGCTTTACAGTTCGTGATAAAGACATCTATGAAACTCATGTGCCTGAGATTATTAAGCGTTATAATGATTAACCTAGTATGAACATCATCTACCATAGATATAGAATACAAGATTGATCAATGTTGAACACAATTACACATCAATCATATTGTTTAAAGATGATTAACCTAGTATGATCAGTGTCTCTACCTATCATCACCCCATCTGATAACCGTCGTTTCATCATTTAGGAATACTTATTTAGGGGTATTCATTAAATCTTGCTGTGTCAAGCACGACAAGCAGTAACGTGGATGAACTATATTTTAAGCTTTTAGAGAGAGCTTACAGCATAATAACTCCAAAAGTACAGAGAAGACAGGAGATACCTAGATTGAAGGTGCAGATTCTTCCAAAGAGAACAATAATATTAAACTTTAAGGAGATAGCTGAAAGATTGAACAGAGATCCAGCACATATAGCAAAGTTCTTCCTAAAAGAACTTGCAGTACCAGGTCACATAGAAGGTGATCAATTTGTAATATATGCAGAAAGATCTCAAAAGATACTTGAGGCCGTATATGAGAGATACATAAAGTTCTACGTTGTATGCCCAGTCTGTAACTCCATAGACACGATACTTGAAAGACAGGGAAGAATATACCTCCTCAAATGTACAGCATGTGGAGCTACTACACCAAGAAAAGCAATCTAAAAATAGAAAAAACTCGCCTAACGCTCCCATAGACCATTACTCACATTTCAAGAATAATAAGAACATGGACTATAATTTTTCTTGGTGCGGCCGCCGGGATTTGAACCCGGGTTCAGCGGCTCGGCAGGCCGCCATCCTAGACCAGGCTAGACTACGGCCGCCTTCTCTACGATTCATAAGATATCTTCTTTAAAAACCTTACTGTGCCCGCGACTTACAGTTTCATTAACGTCTAATAATGATCATAAAATTACTACCTTGAACTGACATCTCGGATGGTTTTTAAAGACTACCTTAAGAAGATACTATAATGTTGAAGAATCTTAAGTATATTTCTGTAGTGTTAGAGAGAGGACGTTGTTCTTGGGGTAGATGCTACTTCTGTGGATGGGGTAACAGATATGTTAACTCTAGTATAACAAGCTTAACGAACAAGTTTAAGCATGTAATATCAAAAAGAAAAGATGAAGAAGTGTTAAAGATATTTTGTTCAGGAAGCTTTCTCGATGAGAGACAGTTTCCGAGAGATTTCGTTTACTGGTGTCTAGCACAGGCAGAAAAGGCAGGTTTTAAACATGTTGTTATTGAATCACGTCCAGAGTTTATAAGAGAAGAAGTTCTTCAAGAATTAACAGTGTTTAACATTAAGATTCATGTTGCTATAGGTCTCGAGATAGCTGATGACCATGTTCTAAATGAGTATTATCGCAAAGGTATGAAATTTATTGATTATTTAAGAGCCGTAAAACTTCTACATGATAAAGGTTTCTATGTTAGGACATATGTGCTCGTTAATGGTCATCCAATACTTTATAATAACCCTACTTACCATAAGACGTTGATTAGAGAAACATTAGATAAAGTTAATGATCTATCTGATAGTATAGTGGTCATAAACGCGTACCCACACTCAAGTTCATTACTTTTTAAAGATTGGTTAATTATGAGATGGAGACCTCTATCTTATGAAGAGTTCATCAACATTGTTGGGGAGTACGTTAATGATAGTAAGATAGAGATAGATTTCAATAATTTCAATTTCATACCAAGGTTTCCTAGAGAACTTAGGATCAAGATAGAAGGTGTGGGATGTGATATAGTTAAGCATCCATACTTCGAGATATGGCAAGATTATATACAGAGGTTCTATAAGGTTCCTCCTGATAAAGAATATGTACTCTTTTTACCATGTACATACGTTAAGCCTTATAGGAGATCTATAACTCATAGAAAAATTCTATCAGTAATTTTCAGAACAGGTGTTTACAAGAAGATTCAACTAGTGGTTGTAAGCACGCCTGGAGTAATACCATATGAATATCATGACATGTACCCATTTGAGAGCTATGATTGGCCAGAGTGGCTTGAGACTCCTGAAATAATGAAGTGTTATATTGAAGTTACTAAAAATAGAGTTAAGAGGTTTATAGAAAACTGTTGTAGAAATGTTAAATTGTTTATAGCATACTTTCACAAGAACTCTGAAACCCTTCAAGCAATAAGAGAAGCTGTAGAAGAGTTAGGACTCAAAGATAAGTTCATAGAGGTTATAGACGATGAGACATTTAAAGAGATAGTGAGAGACTTAGGTACAGGTAAGAAATTAGGATCATCAATACTCAGACACGATAAAGCTCTCAAAAAGTTAGAAGAAGTTCTCATAAAGTGCGTAAGCTCAAGTTAAAGACTCATCTTCTCTATACGATCTATCACGAGATTCTTAAGCTTCTTAATTAGGTTAAAGACCCTGTTATAAGGAGTCGTACCTTTCTCAAGATCTTTAATTATCTCGTCAATATCTGTTAAATATTCTAAAGTTATGTCATACTTAGCTAATATGTTTTTAACTCTCTTAAGATCTAGAAAAGTTGCCTCATAGTTCTGATAAAGATCGTGTCTATAACATACGTAGCTTAATACTATTATTGCATCTATCATATCAGAGACAAATGACTTCAGAGCCTCTATATCTGCACTCACGTCGTTGAGAGTAACTTAAGGCGAATATAAATGTGACGGAGCAAGAATAAGCCGCCCACCCCCGCACGGAAGGCCGCCATCCTAGACCAGGCTAGACTACGGCCGCCTTACCGATAGGTACTGCCTATGTTTTCTTTTAAATCTTACTCTAAGCTAAGTCGTAACAGTAAGATTTATATATAGGAATGGTATCAGTCTCGTAGCCGCCCACCCCCGCAGAGACAGCCGCTGAACCCGGGTTCAAATCCCGGCGGCCGCACCACATCATTCTAATCTCCTTCTTGGAGCGTATCCATGTTTTTCGCCGTACTTCTCTAATATTCTTATTATCTCCTTCCTAACTCCTATAAATACTCCTCCTATCTTTCCTCCAATTACACATCCTCCTCTATAGTTTGTTGGTATTAGTGATGTTAATATTTTTGAATAAATTTTTAATATTGCTTTTCTAGTTTTTACTTCTATGTTATCTTTAGAGTTTATTAATATTCCTCCTATTATTTCTCTAGGTTTAATATTCAAGATCTCGCATAGATCATCATGTTCTACGTCTATATGCGTCACTCTTGCTAGTGACCAACCCTTTATATGTATGTATACTCTTGGTATTATCGTTAACGTTTTTGTACCTGATATTATGATAAGTTTCTCGCAATCTATCTCTATCTTTCCAGGTCCTGGACCTGTCATACTCTTCTCCAGATATCTATAGAATAATGTGGTATCCTGTACATATGTGGAAGACCCTCATAAGGTGACCATAAGCATGTTACAAGAAGACCTGCCTTCACAAGTTCAAATATTGCTAATCTTGCCTTATATATTGATCTTACGATCTTTCTGAGCAGTGTATTAATCATTATTGATGAATAGAGTAGAATATTTACGTCTCCTTCAGTAAGAGTCTCATAAACATTAAATCTCTTTATTATATTTAACACTTTTAATGCTTCATTAGATATTTCTTCTAGGCTCTCTTCAACTTTTTTACGAAAGATAGTTATAAATCTACGATCTGATCTTGCAATATGTTCTGAAACATCGTTACTCATTATCATGTTTATGAGCTTATGTTTCTTAACAAGTTCTAATACCTCTGAGTACTTCTCATCACTTCCGTACTTTATTCTGAAGCTTAATCTCCCACCCCCACAGCACCAGCATAAGGTCAGGTAGTATAGTGCGTCAGCTTTAGTCATGTCTTCCTCTATCAATTCCTTAAATAATGATATTAGCTTGCTTAGAGACACCTCATATAAATTATCTTGTAGGTAGTATATATGTGCTCGCTAGATGTAGATGAACTTGCTATCGCATTATCATCAGGTATAATAGAGGAACCTCTCTCACTATTAAAGCCTGGAAATGTATCAAGAATGTATGATACTCATATCACGTTAAGAAAATTTGTACGTGGATGTATGCCTATAATATCAACAATTAATGAATGTATAAGAGATAGCATAAGAGGTAAAATATGTTATGGTTATTACATTTACAAAATACTCAAACTATCTTTGAAAACTAGTAAAGAAAATACTTGTGCTGGAACCTGTCTAATGATAGTTCCACTAGCAGTATCTATAGGATTCTTAATAAGTAGAAGATCTTTAGTAAGTTTAAGAGATGTTTTATATAATGCTACAATACTATTGAAGAGATATTCTACATGTAATGATACTATAATGTTCTATAAAGCATTAAAGATGTTGAATATAAGCTATATAAGGAGTAGAAACGTTGTTCCAGCACTGCCAGACGTAAATGATGAAGATAGTTCTGAAATAATTCTTAAGCAAAATCTCACTCTATGGAAATTATTAAGATATTGTGCATCTATAGACATATGTTCAAGACAGGTAGTAACGTACTACTCAGATATACTAGAACTGTTAAAACTATTTAAAAACTTTTTAGAAAGGTATGGTAACATAGATTACTCAATATTATTAACATATTACAAAGCTTTATCATTAATAGGAGATACAATGATACTTAGAAAGTATGGTATCGAGAAATTCTTCTATTTAAAGAATATTGGAGAAACTATGTTTAAGATATGTATTGAAAATGAGGAATCATGCATTAATGAGAGTAAAAAACTTCATGAGATGTTTGTAAAAAATGGTATTAACCCCGGCTCTATAGCTGACTTGATAGCTATCATGTTAAGCTTGTACAGACTTGAGGAGGTGTTAAGCGAGAAATGTTAGAAGGGTGTAGCCGCGGACCGCCCGTTCTCCCCCTAGGCCCAAAGCCCGCCATGCTTGGCCGCTACACCACCCGGCTTATCTTCAAGTTCTACTTATTTTATCTGTCTTTTAAACCTTTTCAGCAGCGGTGGACTTCATCAATATTCAGTTCTTTCCCGAATCATCACTCATAATTGAGTACTATGTCTTCAGCAGCGGCCTCATGCTTCTCGTCATCCTGTCTTTAGCAGACCCTTCATCACCTGGTAAACTATGTCGTGAAGTTTTTTAAGGATCAGCTCGTCTCTTCCTTAATCATCTGTTCATCTCATTGACCCTTCATCACTTGAGAAATCTTAATATCCTTCTACTCTAATTATCTAGTAGTGCGTAATAAGTTATTTAAGCGTGTTGGTGTTGGAGGTACGTTTGATACTATACATACAGGACATATAAGACTGATATCTGAGGCCTTGAGACATGGTGAGAACGTGATCATTGCTATTACTAGTGATGAGTTTGCTAGAAAGTTGAAACCATATACTCCCAGACCTTTTCCTGAGAGACTCATAAGGTTGAAGATACTTGTTGAGAAGATTGCTAGAAATGAGAACGTAAGTTTTGAGAAGTTAAACGATAAGTATGGCTCTGCTGTAAGAGATCCTGATATGGATGCTATAGTTGTCAGTATTGAGACTTTACCAACAGCCTTTGAGATAAATGAACAGCGAGTATTAAGAGGATTACAGCCTCTTCATATAGTAGTGATACCTCTAGTAAAGGATGGTCATGGTGAGAAGTTCTCCTCAAGATTAGTTAGAAGATTTATCGAAGAATACGGTATCTTATGAACTCTCTGAAAAATGTTATAAACTTCATATACTCGTCATTTCCTGTACCAGATATAAGTCTAATTCCTGTACCAAGTTCAGTAACCTTCATAAGATCTTCCAGCTTAATTAGCTCCTGAATCTTCGATATCAAGTTCTCGGTGTATGTGATCTCAACATTATCTCTTCTCCATATGACTATGTTCTTAGATAATATGCTTCTAATAGTTCTATAATTCTCATATGTGTCTTCTGTTCTCACATTTACACCTATCTTCTCTAAACTTCTTTTAACATTATTTAGATATATTTTGTAATCTATTTTAAGCTTATTTTCATTCAACTTTTTAAATATTTTAAGTATTGTGTTAATAGTATCTTCTAAGGATTTTATATCAATATTTTCCTCATTTTCTAAAAATGTGTGATATATTTCCCAAGTATCTCTTAAACTTGATATCGTTATGCAAGGTATGCCTAAGATCTCGAAGTTTAACGTGTCAAAATATGGTGCTGACTGTTCCATCTGGAGAAAGTTAAATTGCGTGTATATGTCTTCTGTAGTATAGAGATATGGTCTTCTTCCTAAGACATCAACGTTTATGATAAACATTACGTTATCTATGAGCTTATTAGATGTTAAGTATTCGGAAAATGCTTTAGATCCCCAAGCCCAGTACATGCTCGCCATATTAGGTGTACCGAACTCTTCTGCTGTGAATAAAATTATTCTTACACCTATCTTCGAAATCGTTAGTAGGTCATCTATTAACGATAGTATAGTTCCAACACCTAGAGCATTATCTAACATCCCAGTTAACCAATGATCAAAATGTGCTGTGAGAAGAAGAGTAGTATCACTCTCTGTAACTATTATTTCTAGATTATATCCAGTGCTCCATCTATAATCTACTTCAACTTCTACTCTAACTTTCTCTCCAACATTTTTTCTCAGTTTCTCTCCTATATCTCTAGATACTGCTACTACAGGTATAGGTATGAGCTTTCCGCAACTATATGTATAATCTTCATCAGAGCTGACAACTATTCTTCTAAATGTGTTAAGCTTGTCTATAAATATTACTCCTCCAGCTCCTTTTCTTAATGCTTCTATAAGTATGAACTTAGCATCATCAACATCTTCAGGAAACTTAACGAGAAGAACATCACCTTCCTGAATCTTTTCTATGCTATCGATAAGTCTTCCCTCAACTTCTATAGAGGATGTATATGGTAGAGCAATACTCTTCAACTCTTCTCTACATACCTCTATTCTAGATATCTTTTCTCGAAATGTTATTACAGGAACTGGATGTAAGTGATATGTTAGTAATGGATTATCAATTTCTTGTAGTATCCTCACTATGAAATCTCTCTCTTCCTGTGTTCCAGCTAGTAGATCTATATAGTTTGAGCAGATTCTCGAAATTTGTAAAGCCTTCTCTAAATGAGACATCTAGACCTAGCTTTTCTCTAACTATTATAATTCTACTAAGCACGTACTCATACGATCTATTACGTAAGCATGTGCGCATTATTCTCATCAAGTTTATATCCTTCTTCGCAAGTATTCTAAGTATGTTCATAAGTATGGTCATGCCTTCACTATTAAGTATTCCACGAGACCAGTACTCTGAATATGGGTCCTCTAGAGCTTTTAACAACTTATCAACATACTTCAATTCTCTATCAGAGCCCAGGCTCTCATCACGACCTCTCAGAGGCCTGCACATACATCATCTCTACATTACCTAACTATTATGCTTCTCAGTTTTCTAGAAGAAAAAACTTTCACCTACATGATAATCATAGCATGAATGCGCGAGCTCTTAAGAAGAATCCTTAAAGCATTCAACGCAGACGAGAGCTACATAGAGACTGTAGCAAACGAACTTGAAGAGATAGGTGTAGAAGAGATCATCGAAGAAGGAGATCTTCTACTTCACACTGGAGTAAAAGTACTTGGAAAAGGTCAGAATAGTGTTGTTATAAAATGTCTATACAATGGTAAGCAATGTGCATGTAAGATACTGAGACCAGATGCATCAAGAAGAGATCTCATTCACGAAGCACAGATGCTTCAAATAGCTAATAAAGTTCTTGTAGGTCCAAGAATCTACTCATATAGACCTCATATCATAATTATGCAGCTCATAAGAGGTGTCAGAATAGAAAGATATGTTCAAGAGATCTCTAACAATCTCAAGATAAAGAAGATAGTTCTCGAACTTGTAGAACAGGCATATAGACTAGATGAGATAGGTCTTGAACATGATGAACTATCAAGACCTGAAGAACATATTCTAATAGAGAACGATACTCCATATATAATTGATTTTGAAAGTGCTAAGTATAGAGGTAAGAAGACTTTTAGAAATCTTACTCAAATTCTTAACGCTCTACTAGTAGGTAGATCTAAAGTTGCTTTAAAAATTCGTCATATCTTAAATATTGATAATGTAATGCCAATCATACAACTTTTAAGAGAATATAAGAAGGATCCTAGAAGAGAGATAGTTAATAAAATAGTCAACTACATCAGTAACGTCTAACAATGGAGCAGAGAAGTGATAACGTCAAGTTCGTAGAAATTGAAACATATGTACATGCTACAGAAGACATAGATAAGATAGTTCAAGCATTAAGAGAAAACATATTAGGAAACATTAAGATTCCAATAATTCTTGAAGTACTTTGGGGAACATTTGGTAATAGAATAATAAGAGTAAAGATCTTTATAGAGAATGAACAATCAGAGAAAATATTAAAGAAAGTTCTCTGTAATATCCATAATATAGATAAGTTAAAGAAAACTATTAGAGATAGAACAGATAAGGCAGGGAACATATACATAAGATTAAATAAACAAGAACTCATCAAGGGGAGGCTAGTACTTGATGATGAATCGGATGATATTGTGCGTATTAAAGCTCGAATAAGTAGGAGATTATTAAAAGATAATCTAGAGAACTTAGTAGACCTACTATGCAGAGAACAATAAAAGATACTGCTAACATTCTCATTCAGGTAGAGACAGATGATTTAGATAAGGTAAGTAAGATAGTTAAGATTTGTGAAAGACTTGACTATGATATAATATTCTTAACATTAAGGAATTATAGAAGATATGTGAGAATACTAGAAGAATCTAATATTCTCGTACTTAGAAAGATTATCGTAACAGGATCAAGAGGCATTCCTAAAAATTATGATATGATATCTGCAAAAGCCATTAATAGATTTATATTAAACAAGTTGATAAGAGTTAGAGATATAGACTCGATAGTTGTAGATGTTGAGAATAGGGATGAAGTTCCTTCAAAAGATCAACTTAAAATACTAAAGAATGAAGGAAAAGCTATAGAAATAATGTTAAAGCTTGATAAACTTCTTGATTTTAAATATTTAAGATCTCTAGAAGTTTTCTTAACTACATGCATAAGATGTGGTATAACGTTCTTCTTCTACATACCTGTTAGAGATATCTATGACTTAAAGAATCCTTACGATGTTTATAGTGTTATTGAAGTTTTATGTAATGTTGATCCTAGTTTTATAAGAGAGTTAAAGGTAAGACAACTTCAATTTATTTCAGATATATTTTATAGGAGAGGATTAGAGGTTCGACTTATGTCTTAGCTAAGTAATGGAGGTATAGATCTTGCTTGAGCTCTAGCTTTTCTAAGAGTTCCAGTCACTGATATTGTTATTGCAATAATCTTCAAGTTATCTATCTCTCTGAGGGCTAGTATTACATATCTTGCGTACTTTAAATATCTTGTTGGTACTCTGATGATTAATCTATTCTTTATTCTATCAGCTATGATTAATCTTCCTCTAAAAAGTCCTATACCTACTACTTTCTCGAATAGTCTTAGTAGCTCATTTGCTACTTTGTCAATGGCTTCTTCTGGATGAACTTCTACTATTATGTAGCGTGCCACCTTCATGTTTATATATTAGTTAAGGTTATTAAACATGTTGTATAATGTGTGTAAGAATCGGAATTTTATATATTAAAGGTTCTACGCCTATGTATGAAGAGTTTGGTAATCTTCCAAACTATATAGTACGTAAATGCGAGGATGTGTTTAAATGTGATATGGTTATAGTTCCTCCTGGATATATAGTTGAGACTAATCTATTTCAAGAGTTCTCTAAGGTGCTAGCAAAATATTATGAGGATGGAGGCATCATAGTTGGAGTGTGCTCTGGTTTTCAATTTCTTTCAAGGGAGGTCATCACTCGATATAGATCGATAAAGTGTCTTGGTCTCATAGACGTGATTTTTAGTCCTCTCATATGTACTGATAAGTGTGTAGTCAAGATAATAGATAGTATATGGATGTTTAGAAATGTTAAACAAGTAGATGTCTTTCATGCACATACTTTTGCACCAACGTTTATAGGAGATGTCAAGATAGTTGGAGTATCTAGGCCTAGACGTGTTAACTATTTTGAGAAAGATGGTAAAATAATATCTATAGTGTCTGATAAAGAAGAGAGATGTATAGGAATATTACCTCATAAAGTTCTCAAT
>JAADDN010000065.1 GCA_013153895.1 Thermoproteota archaeon
ACTCAGCAAACTACCTACACGTATGGGGCTTCCACGAAGCAAAACTAGACCCTGAAGACATTAAAGTAAGACTACACGACATCGAAGAGCTCGTGAGAAGAATTGAGAGTACTCTTAAGCACCTAGATTAAGCATTTATCTTGTATCGATCTCCATTATTCCATATCCTAACATTGTCTTTGCTCCAATACCTTGTCTTAACGTGTCACTGAGAAATTGTAATAATGCTGATCTTATTGCAGCAAAGTGTTTTCTATATTTTTCTGGCACATATTTATCTTTCCTAATACCTACAATTATTGTGAACTCAACATCAATATTTACGGCTGGATATATCAGAGGCTTCGGCTGTGCTAAAGTCTCTAAGATTCTTCCACCCTGCTCGCTATATATTGGTGTAGTGACTTCAGGAACGAGCAAAGTCTGCTTCTTACAGTCTGTAGGATAGGCATCGCAGAACAGTATATAAGACATATGCTCATTATCTCCAAGAATACTATCAATAAGCTCATCTGTTATATCAATACTGTACCTCTTCTTTATCTCGTCTCTAAAATATGACAAATACGCTCTAAATGCTCCTTTTAGAGAGCTTCCAGGAATATATGGTAGATTTAGGTAAGGATCCCACATAAGACTAACCTCAAACATGAACTTACCTAACATGAACTCGCTTACACCAATAATAAGCCTCGACTTCGTACGCGCTCTAATCCTCATCACAGTATATCCACACTCCTCTAATGCACTACAGATCTCGTCTACTAGTTTTCTAGATCTTTCAAAAAGAGAATCATTACACTTAAAACCGTTACAGAACCATTCAAGAACATCTCTTTTAAATCTATCATAGTCACCTATTTTTAATCGATATACCATCCTCTTACCATCAAGCTGCAACACAACGTTAATACCCTCCTCTAATCTTATCTTACCATCCTCGGATCTCTTTCCTTTTCTTCTCGTATTCTGTAATCTCTTGTTAAGATCTTTTTCTATTTCTCGTACCCTATCATCAGTGACGTAGATATATTCACCATCTATAATAGCCTTGCATTCAGTGGCCTTACACATGTTATATTTAATTGATAACAAGTTTAATAGGGACTGCATATTTATATTAGAAAAATCTTGACAATATATCTGCCTTATAATATCCTCAAAGGGAACTAGAGTTATCTCTTCAGGTTTTAGATATCTTGAGAGATCGATACCTGAACTTGATACACTCATGGGAATACTATATCGACTCTATATCCTAAAAGTTCTTCTATATAATATTTCAAGTATGCTAGAACTTCACAATGCACCTTCACTATATTCTGTGTATAAACCCCTCTCTCATTACGATGTTCCGGAGCTAATGTAGGCATAATTCTCAATTTTTCTATTTTTCTTCCACAGTTCCATTTTATAATTAGAGGCCAGTCTGCTGAAAGAAAGCTCGATATAAACGTACATTCTCTATGAACCGCCACATGAATAGGACTTGCTCTACGTTTATTATCAAATATATAACCTGTTTCTCTTTGCTCTCTAGGTAAACCTAAATACCAGCAATATTTATTACTTGTCAGAAAGTCCTCCCAGTAACCATATTCCGCCGTACGGTAGGCACGTTGTGTTCTAGATTGTCTTATATTTATCCGAGATCCACAACAGGGGCATCTTATAGTTGTAGTCTTTAAAGTAGATGTGCCTAGCACTATGGGTCTTCCACAGCGGTTACATGTTACAAAACGTACCTGTACGGGCTTGCTTATCTTTCCTTCTCCTCTTCTTATTCTGTTTGGTCTATAGAAGAAGTCTTGAATTTCTGCTACAATTTTGGTTAAATCTTCTTCGCAAATGTTCTTATAGTTTACTCGAAAAATCGTGAAAACAGGTATTTTTGAACCCCTGATTACCTCTATAGGATAATCTCTTCCGTTATCTTTTTTATTAAGTTCTTTTATTTTTATGCTAGTGCTAAGTATGTTCTTAAACTTCTCATAGTCTACATATCTTTTAGATGATATTGAACTTATTATTGGCACTTCATAGTCTTTCCCGGATATATTATGACCGTATTTGCGTTTATTTTCACATACATAATCAATGCATAGTTCTTCTACATATTTGACAAGTTCCTGTATTCTTTCAAAATTTATAGTTAATGTATCTCTATCTGTTTCTGTTAGTGCTCCTATTTTAATAAAATTTTCAAGTGTTTCTGGAAAGTTTTCCTTAGATATTTCTATTCTGAATGTTCCGAGACCTCTACGTGAAGCTTTTCCTAGCCCACCTAGGGTCAGAGCTGTGAGTAATGATCCTATCGCTATTTCAATCTCGTTATCTGAGATATCTCTTCTATATAACTCTATTACTAATGTTACCCTTATATTTTCGGTATAGGTTATATTGTTTTTAAGTCTTAATAAGCAGATACGTTGAACATCGCATATAGAGGAAGGAGGAAAAACACACCTATCCGTCATCTTACAAATATCGCTACATACATCAGGCTTAGAAGATAGATATATTCTAAAGGGTGATGCTGACTCTGTAGAGCCAAGTAGCTTTCCAACACATTTGTTTAAGAACTCTTGAGAACTTCTACTAAGACCTTCAGGTAAACCATATTCCTCTCCTTCTTTCTTCCTGAATGGTGTCCCTAGAAGGATGCATTCGTTATACATTGCTCCTGCTATGTATGCTCTTGTCCACCATCTCCATAATCCTTTCAATGATTGTGTTCTAAATGCATCATCCTCGTGAAACTGAGTATCATAACTGCCAAGGAAGAGAGGAGTCTCATTAATGAGCTTGATTTCTAATATCCTTCTGTTAATCCCCACAGTATTAACATAGACAAAGGTCTTAATAACTATTAATGGATTAGAAGGAGTGTTGTAGAATGATGTTCACCGAAAATGTCTTACATTATGTTAGGAGTGCTGAGAAGCTTCTTCAGGAAGCTAGAGAAGAAATTGAGAGGGGTGATTTTAGACAGGCTAGTGAGAAGGTGTGGGGTGCTTGTGCTCTTGCTGTTAAGGCTTATGCATTGGCTAGGGATGGTCTTGGGCTTAAGTCTCATAGAGATCTCTGGGTTTATAAGGATAAGATTGCTGATGAGCTTGGTGATTGGGTTAGGATAGTGTTCATGCTTGCTTTTTCAGTGTATGTGGACTTTTATGAGGATTTAGCGACGAGGAGGGATGTTGAGGATACTTTAGGAGAAGTTGAAAGGTTTGTGAGAGAGGTGTCTAGGAGAATATTTGAAGTATATCGAT
>JAADDN010000005.1 GCA_013153895.1 Thermoproteota archaeon
GTTTGTGGGTTAGTGTTTTTATGTGGGTTTTTTGTGTTTTTGTGTTTAATATGCGTGTTGTTGTTAAGTTTGGGGGGTCTCTGCTTAGGGGAGGTAGTGATTTTCTGAGGATTGGTAGGGAGGTGTGTAGGTTGTTGAGTGAGGGTTTGGAGGTTGTGGTTGTTGTTTCTGCTGTTAAAGGTGTTACTGACATGTTAGAAGTTCTGTCTCGTCCTGTTGATAGGTGGCAGGACATGGTTCTACAGCTCAGAGAGCTTCATGAGAAGATAATTAGGGAGCTTGGTCTCAGCTCTACGCTTGAGAAGGAGGTTATAGCTAAGGTGAACTCTCTCTTTGAGGAGCTTTATAGGACTGTAGAAGCCATAAACGTGTTGAAGGAGACTTCTCCACGCATTAGAGATCTAGTACTCTCATTTGGTGAGAGACTTAGCGTTATACTTATGTGGGCTGCATTAACTAAGCTTGGCGTAGAATGCATACACTTAACAGGGAGAGAAGCAGGAATAATAACAAACGAGAGATATGGAGAAGCTAAACCAATATACGACCTATCACGAAAAATGGTAAACGAGAACCTACTAAAATACTTGAAGAACGGTATAACACCAGTAGTAACAGGATTCATAGCTGGAACAATAGATGGAAAGATAACGACCCTAGGAAGAGGAGGAAGCGACTACACAGCAACACTCCTAGCATATCTAATAGATGCAGACGAAGTCATACTATACACAGACGTACCAGGAATAATGACTGGAGATCCAAAATTCGTGAAAAATGCTAGAGTAGTACCAGAACTAAGCTACGAAGAAGCAATAATGAGCGCACAGCTAGGAGCAAAAAGACTACACCCAAGAACATTCGAGCCCGTGAGAGACACAGACATAAGGACAGTCATAACATCGATAGGAGCATCAGAGAGAACGATAATACAGAGAGAATTGAAGGATCCTCCACTCAAGATGACAGCAGTAAGCACAGGAGATGTACTACTGAGAGCAAGAGTACCAGAAGAGACATTCCACGACTTCCTGATGGAGCTATCATTAGGATTATCAAAACTAGGAATAGAAGATGTTAGATATATGACATACTCAGACTATGAGTCACAGTTATATATCATAGTTCGAGGAAGAGCACTAGATCACACACTAAAACTAATATCAGGACTACAGTCAAAGAGGCTCATAGAAGAGGCAAAAATGTATAAGGACATAGCAATAGTATCAGTTATAGGACATGGATCAAGAGATCCATCACTGCTAGCACCATACTTAGAGAAATTGAAAGATACTCCAACGCTAGCAACAATACAGATGAAGAACGCGTTCGCAGTAGTAGTACCATCAGACAAGGCAGCAACAGTTATGTATAGATTTCACGAAGAACTACTCAAACAATGGGAGAAGAGATAGGAAGAGAACTAGCAGAATTAAGAAGAAAAATAGACGAGATTGATGAAACAATACTCAAATTAATAAAGGAGAGAGCAGAATTAGCGAAAGAGATAGCGAGAGAGAAGATAGCGAGAGGATTATCAATAATAGATAGAGATAGAGAGGAAACAGTACGAAGAAGATGGTTAGAGAAGGCAGAGAAGCTTGAGCTTCCTAAAGAAGTTGTAGAACCTGTACTAGAGGCAGTAATGAAATACGCAATAATGATGCAGGTAGCCGAGACAGTAGAAAGAAAGTGGAAAGATAGGATAGAGATAACCATAATTGGAGCAGGAGGAATGGGAAAAACAATGTATAGACTATTCACAACATTTGGAATAAGAAGCACAATAATATCAGCGAGAGAGCTAGCAGAGAAAGATATAGAGATACCACAGGGAAGACTACTCATATTTGCAACACGTCCAGAATTCTTTAAAGAGAGAACATTTCTGAAAGTGTTAGATAAAGTTAGACCTGGAACAGTAATAATGGATGTATTATCTGTAAAAGAGAGAATGTTCAACATAATAGATGAAGAATGCTTAAAAAGAGACCTAGAGTACGTAAGTGCACACCCACTCTTCGGACCAACAATGCTCGTATTTGGAGAAAATATAATACTCATAAAAGGTAGATCTTGTAGAGAAGAGACATTCAACATAATACGTAACCTATTCTCAGACATGGGACTACACGTCATAGTTCTCGATAGCGCAGAGACTCATGATAGATACATGGCTATAGTACAGGTACTACATCACTTTCATCAGTTATCTCTGATGAGGAGCCTCGAGAAATGTTCTAGAGATGCTGGGATTGATGTAAGAAAATTATGTACTAAGAGTCTCAGAATGACTTTAAAAGTTCTAGATAGGTTGAGAGATGTTCTGAGAGCTGTAATAGAGATACAACTATATAATAAATATGCACGAGATGTAAGAAGAATAAGCATAGAGAACATGATTAAGCTTGCTGAGTGTTTAGAATCCTGTGAGGAGGATATTGATAAAGCTATGAGATGTGTAGAAGTTGAGTGATGCTGCTCTTTGGTCTGCTTGGTAGAGGTATAGGATACACGTTATCTCCATACATACATAACACGGTCTTCAAGATGTATAACATTGATGCTGAATATCATGTTCTAGACATACCTGAGCACGAGCTTGATACAAAGATAAGAGAGATCTTTGAGAGGTATGTAGGATTGAACGTTACGATACCATACAAGGTAACGATAATTAAGTACCTAGATGAGCTTACTAGAGAAGCAGAAGTAGTCGGTGCTGTAAATACTGTAAAGATAGGTGATAGAAAGATAGGACACAATACTGATATAGTGGGAATAGAACTCTCTCTAAAAAAGAGAAACGTTAACATAAGTGGGAAAAAATGCCTAGTTCTTGGAGCTGGCGGTGCTGCTAGAGCGGCAGTCTACGTATTTTATAAGGAGGGTGCTGAGAAGATAACAGTCTGTAATAGGACCAGGAGCAGAGCGGAGGAGTTGAAAAAACATTTTGAAAGTTATGGTATAAGTATTGAGTTAGCAGAGTGGGAGAATAGGAACCAGATTGCGAAACGTTGTGACGTAATCATAAACTGTACTCCAATAGGCACATTAAGTGAGGAGTCTCCACTAGATCCTGAGGTCATAGATAGTAGCAAGATAGTGATAGATATGGTATATAGACCACGCTATACAAAACTGTTAAGAGACGCTATCAATAGAGGTGCAATAATCATAGATGGTTTAACAATACTGATATATCAGGCACTAGCAGCAGACGAGTTCTGGCTAGGAATAAAACCTAGCGATGAGCTCTTTAACGCTGTAGAGAGAGTACTAGAAGACCTAGCGTGGTAACATGTGTAAGCTGATATATAGAACTGAAGGAAATAAAATATGCGGAAGAGTAATCAAGCTAGATTATGTAACACTCCTCGGAGACATAGATCCAGATAAGGGAGCTCTCAGAGATGGAAGAGAGTTAAAGAATAAGATTCTCATGTACATAGAAGCTACAGGATCAACAGTAGGATCATACATCCTCTATGCACTATCTAAGAGAGATAAGAGTCCTAGAGCAATACTCTGCGTAGAGATAGACAATTTAACATTAGTAGGATGCGTTCTCGGTGGAATACCTCTAATAAAGATAAGTAGAGAAGAGTACGATTCTATTAGAGATGGAGCTAACATATGTATCGAATTTGATAACACTGATATAGATGAGTGCCACATAGATCTAGTAGACCTAGATGAGCGAGAACTTCATACTTAGATACAGGAACGATATATATTTCGGAACTAACATACTTGAGCAAAGTTTGAAAGAGATAATTAACATGCTTAAATGTAAACGTGTTCTCATAGTTACTGGCAAGAAAAGTGCAAAAGTATCAGGAGCCTTAGATAGAGTCTTGAAAGTTCTTCAAGAACAGAATATAGAGCATGAGCATGTAGATTATGTTCTTCCCAACCCATCACTCAGCATTGCAGAACAAGTATTAGAGAGATGTTACAACTATAGACCTGACACTATTATAGCTATTGGAGGAGGATCTGTTATAGATACTGCTAAGGTAGTCTCAGCAGCATACTTCTCAAATATGAGAATAATAGACATATTTAGAGGAGAACAACCAAAAGGCAAGATACCTCTCATCGCAATAAACTTAACACATGGATCAGGAACAGAAGCTGATAGATATGCTGTAATAACTGACGAAGCTACAAAAATAAAGAAGGGTCTTGCAAGTGAAGTATTTTACCCAACATACTCCATAGATGATCCTACACTAACATTAACACTACCAAGAAACCAGACAACATATACAAGCATCGATGCACTATATCACTGTCTAGAATCCTCATCAAGCATAATGTCATCTCCATTCACTAGAACACTAGCTATTGACGCAATGTTTAAAATATTTGAGTACTTACCAAGAGCATACATAGATGGATCAGATCTAGAGGCAAGATACTGGCTACTCTACGCATCACTTCTAGGAGGAATATGTATAGATAACTCAAGAACACATATAGTACATGCTGTAGAACATGCTATCAGTGGACTTAGACCAGAGATACCACATGGACTAGGTCTAGCGGTAGTAGGTCCAAAACTTATAGGATTCGTCTACAGTAAAGTCCCAGAGAAGTTTCTAATTCTTAGAGAATTCATACCAGACCTAAAATTGAGAAGTGAAGAGCATAGAAGAGTAGAGTTCTTTCTAAAGTACATAGCTGAGCAGTATGGTATTGAACCTAAATTATCAAGTCTAGGAATAGGTAAGGATGATATAAGAGAGATAGTTAAGTTAACAATTGAAGGTTCACCACATCTTCTTGCATTATGTCCCTGTAAGGTTACTGAGGATGATCTTGAAAGACTATTATTAGAGCTAGTCTAGCTTCTCCTCTTTCTATACATTACTGCCATAACTATGATAATTATTATCAATATAATGATTATTCCAAGCTCAATATAGACTAAATATGGTAAGTATGAGGATAATCTAACAGATTTAGATACGCTTGTGATTGTTGAAGTCTTGTTTACATGAATTATTCCGAGAGCAACATAAGGATCTACTCCCGCTCTACCAAGCTTGTAGAATAGTGATGGATATCTCCATACATGACCTCTGAAATCTATTACTTTAAGAATCTTAACAAAATAGTCAGGATCATTAACATACTTGAGCATGTAGATGTCAGCTATCATTCTAGAGACCCACCATGAAGGACCATGAAAGCTCGTGTGATACTTCTTCAAGTATATGTGAACTTTAGTCCAATTGAAAGCTAGTACATATGCTGTTCCTGAATCTGTTGAAGGATCATACACTATTACTATACCTGCAACATTTCCTCCAAGTATCTTAGAGATCTCATCCTGCTCACTCCAGGGAAGCAGTTTCACGATTATCCTTCTCTTTCCGGGAGATGCATCAAATAGTTGAACATATACGTCATCTTTACAGTATACTGGAGATGCTATTATGTACACCTTATCTTTAGGAGGTATGAGATTGTGCTCCATTAAGTACTTATACATCAAGTATCCTGAAAGTAGACCAGGACAAACATGATTATGTAATTCAGCAGCAAGGAGGAGTAGTGGAGGAGCATTATGAGACCATACTGTTACGAGAGTAACTATTGAAAATGCTGCATACTCATTCAAGTTTCTTGTAAGATAATTCCACATCTTTGAAGGTTCTTTAAGTCCTCTCTCAATTATGTAATTAATATCGAACTTTAGGATGCTCATCTTAGATATACACTTACTAACTATCATGTGACTAGCTTCAGAAGGCTCGATACTTCCTGAACATAGACTATCGATAATATTTTTTAGACATTCTCTACTAAACTCAATAAATATGCTCATTTTCGTATCATTATCATATATAAATATCCAGGGTATAGAATATACAGGAGCATGAACAGGAACAGCATTGTACGGTATCACGAATCCATGAGATGTGAAGTAATATGCTAGTGGATAGAGATCATAACCTTCTACTTCACTATATTTCAAGTTTGTTAACAGTAGTGCATGATATGTATCTTTAATCTTCAGTTTACTCATTATTGTGGTATATAAGTACTTGCTTGCTTCCTCTAGAGCATTTACTATCTTCCACTTACATTGAGGAGAGAAGCATAATGCTGAGTTAAGTATTAATGTAGTGAGTACTATCATCGTTATGATTAAGCAATATTTTAATGCTTGTCTCATATTCATATATTAAGTGTTACGTGATTGGTTAATAAGCATTCTCATGATCGAAGAACATATTTAATAACTGTGAAAGTAGTATAGTAACTATATGATGAGCCGCGTGCTTCTTGAGTGATGAAGAGTAGGTAACCCGGCTGATTATTTTATAAATTGGATATATATTTCATAGACGTGTACTAAATGTAGGTATGGGTGGAAAATCAACATCAGGATATGATCTAGAGGATGTTGATGGTATTGGACCAAAGACAGCACAGATGTTGCAGTCTCGTGGAATAATATCTGCAAGACATCTAGCACTCTTCACACCTGAGGAGCTCGTAGATATAACTGACATGACTCCTGATAGAGCAGAGAAGATACTTAGAAATGCTAGAGAACTAGTATTTGGACAGAAGCGTATACTGAAGGGAAGTGAGCTAGTGAAGACTATGCAGGACATGCCTAGACTAACAACTGGAGTAAAATCTATAGATAAGTTACTAGGTGGTGGACTAGAACCAAAAGCAACATACGAGTTCGCTGGAGAATTTGGTACAGGAAAGACACAGCTTTGTCATCAGCTAGCAGTGACAGTACAGTTACCAAGAGATAAGGGTGGTGTAGCAGGAGCATGCGCATACATAGATACTGAAGAAGCATTCTCACCATCTAGAATAGAAGCGATAGCGAAAAGGTTTGGCCTAGATCCACAGCAGGTTCTAGACAACATATATGTGATGAAGGTAGTGAATGCTGCAGATCTAGAAGATAGAATAAAGTTTGATATAGTTAAGCTAGTAGAACAGTGTAATGTTAAGTTAATAATAATAGACTCCATAATAGCACTATATAGAGCAGAATTTAAAGGAAGAGAGAGACTAGCAGAGAGACAGCAGAGACTAAACTACATACTCGACTGGCTAATGAGAATCGCAAAAGTATATAACATATACATAGTAATGACAAACCAGGTACTAGATGTACCATTAGGATACATAGAAGTTAAGAGACCAGCTGGAGGAAACGTTCTAGCACACGCAGTAACACATAGACTATTCTTGAAGAAGTCTAGAGATGATGTTAGAGTAATGGAGGTTCTAGATAGTCCTAGACTACCACATAAAGCAACAGCAACATTCAGAATAACAGATAAAGGAGTAGAAGATACGTAAGAGCAAGATGATGAGAGTCCCGTAACAGAATAGTGAAGAAGGTTTCCGGCACTGAGCATATGTGAACACTAAACTCTTAACATAATACAAACGATATACAACATATTTCAACGTTATTATTGGTCATATACTTAGCATTATAGTACACTCAAGTTCAGATATGGTAGGTAACCATGTAGATAGATCTTAAAAGTCTAGGAAGATAGAGAAAAGCTATGTATGGCGCAGAGATGTCATCATCAGATTTTTGGAGATATACGTTCACTAATAATGATCTCTCAACTATACCTGCTGAAAAGTATAGGAATCTGATGGTTGATATTCAGAAACTGCTTGCAGAAGATATGAGTAATAGAAAGATCTCTGCAAAAATAGATATAACATATTCAAAAGATCTAGGCATGCATGTTCTACATTTCGAAACTGAGGATCAGTTATTAAGCATATACGTTAGACCACAAGGTGTTGATATAAGGATAAATAGGGTAGGAATGAAGAGATATCATGACCTAGTAACAAAATTATTCTATCTTCTTCGTAATTACTCGCTAGTGCTTGCTGAGTCTGTATTTTTTATCAAAGTTAGAGTGAGAAAACTATCTCTAAGTTAATGATATAAGTCTACAAGTGGCGTCTTGTCGTTAACTGTTATATAGGTGCGTATGAGTACATCATGTGTGAGACTTGGCTTGTTTGGATATGGTAAGATGGGGGAGGCGTTTGCAGATATTCTTAAGGAGAAGTGTGAGGTATATGTGTATGATATTGTTGAGGAGAGGCTTAAGGTTGCTGAGAGTAGGGGTCTAAAGGTCTCCCGTTCTGCGAGAGAGATCGCTGAGTTGTGTGATATATGGTTCATTTCTGTTCGTCCTCAAGATGTTGAGGATCTTGCAAGAGAGATTGGGAGTCTTGCATCTGGTAGGTTAGTGATATCTATTGTTGCTGGTCTTGAGACTTCTAGACTTGAGTCATATTTTCCAGGTAGTAGAGTTGTCAGGTTGATGCCTAACATAAATGTTCGTGTTAGACATGCAGTGATAGCTCTATGCCCTGGAAAGACTGCTTCACGAGATGATGTTGAGCTTGTTAAGAAGCTTCTTGAGGGTGGTGGTATAGTTATTGAGATTCCTGAGAAGCTAATGCCTGCCTACACAATGATTGGTGGTGTTACTCCTGCTCTTGCTGCATATTTTGCAGATGCATTAGCTTGGAGTGGTGTTCTGCTAGGTCTAGATAGGTCAACTTCTCTGAAGATTGTTGCACATATCTTGATAGGTACTGGAAAACATCTACTAGAGAAGAAGCCTGATGAGATAATTGAGATGGTTGCGACTCCTGGTGGAGTAACTATAGAGAGCATAGAGTATCTTGAGAAGGAGGGTGTTAAAGGAAAGATCATGGAGTCTATTAAGCAGGGTCTAGAGAAGGAGAGGAGATTGAAAGGTTAGCCGAACCACCACTCCTCGAGCTGGTCTGGAGTAAGCTCCTCAATCTTCTTCAATGTTGCTTCCTCTCTCACAAGATCTCTTATAGATATCACACCTACAGGTCTTCCAGATGAATCAACAACTACGAGATGCCTTATCCTGTGTCTTCTCATGAGCTTAGCAGCTTCCTGAAGTGGGGCATCCTCCTTGATAGTTATGACCTCTCTAGTACATACATCACCAACCTTGGTACTGTTCACATCCTTTCCTTCAGCTATACAACGTACAATATCCTTCTCTGATAACACTCCATATAGCTTACCATTCTCCATCACTACTAGAAAGCTTACACCATTCTTAATCATTGTCTCGGCAGCCTCCTTCAATGTTGCTGATGGTGTTATAGTTATGAGTTTCTTTGATGCTACATCACCTACCTTTACTACCATGTTATAACTGTTATTACTACCTAATTAACGGTTTGTGCAATATTGTAACTGTTATACACTACAGAAAGTTCTAATAACTCAGTGCCACAAGTATCCATAAGGCAGCAACAGCTATGCTAAATATTATGATGCCTCTTCTACCTATATTGAGCATCTTCCTAGCATTCTCAACATGCATATACCTTTCCCTAACTCTCCTCTCAAAAGCTAGGAAGGATACTAGAAACGTCACGTATATTAAGGTAGCACATGATGCCCATAATAGTCTAAGAACGTACCTGCTTAGGGAGAACTTAACCATTATTAGTAGGAATATCGCTGGTATGATACCTATAGCAAATAATGTAGGAGCAAACAACATTCTAAGCATATCTAACTTAAGATCTCTCTCAGACATGTCAACTATGGTTACAAGACCTAGGTTTTATGTTTTCAGTCAGGACTAGGCTATGGATTATAAGTCTCTTAAGTACGTGAGTTACGGAATGGAGAGAAGGAGAGGAGTAGCACCTATATTAGCAAGTTTAATGCTTGTATCACTGTCAATAGTAGCATGTATCATACTTTCGTTCTGGATCCTCATGTTATCGTCAAGCTCGTCCATGGTTGTACAAGCAGTCTCACATGTTCCACGATCTCTCGTTATTGCAGCATACTTAAACAAGACTAGCAGCAGCATAGACATATTTTCCCTCGATGAAGGATCGTTAGGAAAGTTCATAATATGCGTAGACTCTGAGAATAGAGTAGTCTTTTACGAAGGTACTGATAAAGGATGGGTACCAAAATATGTTGGGGGTGGAGTATACCTCTACACTATACCCATAAACAAGGAGCTGGAGAATGGTGTATATTATTGTAAGCTTCTCCTGAGCGACGGAGAGCTTATAATATTCAAATTAGTAGTATATTGAAAGTGATGAACGCGTTGGTAACTGAGCACTGATGAGCGATGGGCGAGCCTGAGCACAACATGCTTATTAATACCTTCTTCAACAGTCAAAGCGAGATGTCGACACTACAGGAAGAGGCTGGATTTGATGTTGATAAGTTTATCGAGGAGAGCGTAAGGAGAATAAGAGAGTTGAACATAGATAGAGCACTAGCAGCGGTTAGCGGTGGTGTTGATTCTACTACGGCAGCAGTGTTAGTATATAGGGCGATAGGTGACAAGCTTGTTCCTGTGTTCATGGATACTGGCTTCATGAGGTTAAATGAGCCAGAACATGTATGTTCATTATTGCGTAAAGTTCTTCCTCATATAGAGCTTATAGACGTTAAGGAGGAGTTTTATAGAGAGTTGATCAATATTGATGATGCTGAGACAAAGAGAAAGATCTTTAGAAGAGTATTCTACACCATACTCTCGAGGATAGCTAAGGAGAGAGGATGCTCCTGGCTTGTCCAGGGAACAATAGCTCCAGACTGGATTGAGACTCGTGGAGGAATAAAGACTCAGCATAACGTGCTTGAGCAGATAGGTCTAGATCCTAAGAGAGAGTTTGGTTTCAAAGTTGTTGAACCATTAAAAGAACTGTACAAAGATCAGGTGAGAATGGTCGCTAGAAGATTAGGAGTACCTGAAGAGATAGTTAAGAGACAACCATTTCCAGGACCAGGACTACTAGTAAGATGTGTTGGAAGATTCTACCCAGAGAAGCTGAGTATTCTCAAGATAGCGAACAACATTGTTGAAAAGATGCTTGAAGATGTAGGTGCTAGCCAGTGGTTCGCAGCTATATGGGAAGATGAGCTAACAATAGATGAGGAACTTACAAGATTTGTGAGAGAGAAGACAGGAAGAGACGTTGAAGTATACTTATTCTCTAAGGCTCGTGGAACAGGAGTTAAAGGAGACTCAAGAGTCTATGGTCCAATAGCCTTAATCAGAGGAAAACTACCTGAAGACCTGCTCTATAGAGTATATCTATACGTGACGACTAGGAGACCCGATATCGCACATGTAATATATGAGCTAGATAGAAGAAGCAGTGGAAGGTTCTTCATTGCTATTAGAGCAGTAATCACGAGCAACTTCATGACAGCACGAGTAGCAAAGATCCCCTTAGATAAGTTATATAAGATATGTGAAAAAATATTTGAAAATTGTAATGAAGTTTCAGCAGTAGGATATGATGTGAGTCCTAAGCCTCCAGCAACTATAGAGTTCGAGTAACCTTACCTAGCTTTTATATCTTTTAAGACTATACTTAACGTGGTACTTCCTAGATGTCTCGTAGATGATTATGATAGGTTTGTACTTAAGTACCCATTTACGAGAGAAGCTAAACAGAGAGTCTCAGATATAGTTCTAGAAGATGTTCTTCGAGATAGAGACTTCTTAACAAGCTGTCTAAATTTTATAGAAGAGATCTTACGTAAAGGAAAGATAGAGATAGATTATTCACAGGATGTTGAGAAGATTCTCTTAACAATCTACACATCAATATTAATAATTTCCTGTCTAGATAAGAGAATATGGAACAGATTTGCAGATATATTAAGCAAATATTTTAGCTCTAACCTAGAGTCAGAGGTTGATAGAGAATGTATTGTATATATTGCAGAGGAGTTCGGTATTAATGTTAAGAATGTTAGAAAGGTTGTTCATTCAGATAAGCTTCAAATATTTTTTGATATAGCAGTACCTCTTCACATATATTTAAGATACTGCCCTAAAAATGATCCAAATTGGAAATTAGTTAACAGATATGTTGCTAGAGGTCACGTACTACTCACATATAGAGAACTTGCGAGACTTGTGGAGGAAGCTGTTGAAAGACAGATATTGAACATGATAGAGAATGCTTCAAAAAACGAAATAGTTAAAGATATCATAAGGGAACAGATAGGTGAGGAGTTAAAGAAGTTGGAGGTTAAGCTGTTACCTAAAGCATTAGCTAGAATAAGTAAGATAACGAGGAAGGTATCTGAAGATCAGCTATTTCCACCATGTATAAATCTCATACTTGAAGATGTCAGGTCAGGTGGAAATCCAAGCCATATGGCAAGATTCACATTAGCGAGCTTCCTATTGAACTATTATGTTAAGATACTTAAGATACCTGTAGAAGAGGCTGTTGAGAAGGTTGTTGATATTTTTCGCACTGTTGCTGATTTTGATGAGAGGAAGACTCGTTATCAGGTTCAGCATATTGCTGGTCTCGTGGGTGGTCGTAAGTTCTATCTACCACCAAACTGTGATGAACTAAGAAGCCTAGGACTATGCCCAACAGAAGGAAAATGCGGAGTAAAAAACCCACTAGCATATGTTATAAAGAAATTGAAGAGTATGGGTAGAAGCGTTAAGAGGGAGGAGAAGGCCTTGAATGAGGCTTAACTATCTTTCTATTCCTAGCGAATTCTCAATATATGTGAGAACCTTAGATACTATCACTAGAGTAGTGTACGTGAATCTACCGAGCCTCACTACCTTATCAACTATCTTATAAGTATCTTCACTGAACTGACCATGTGGGAAGCCTCCAACTATTATGCAAGGATTCTCATACCTTATTAACTCATCTACGAAGTCTCTAAACGTTGATTCAACTCCCTTAACATCGTCTAATAGTACTGTTATGTCAGGTTTAATATTATTTAAGAGATCCTTAAGAGAACCTTTCCTGAGCCATATTAGAGGATCACCGTAGGGTGGAACTCTTCCTATCTCAAATAACTGTTCAAAAAGTCCTATAAAATTGTAATAGTTATGTGGAATTCTTGTACGAGGATCAATAAATATTACATAATCATTCAAAGTATGTACATAAGTTCTCAACATTCCAACCTCATTTAGAGGAGTATACTGAGTAACTTGAAGAGTCAAATAAACTATGTCTGGCCTACCTCTCTTATGAGCATTTTCTAGAAATTTCATAGCTTCATGATGTCTTGAACGATCTAGCAGTATCTTACGAGGATCTTTTCCTCTCTTCTTAGCATCTCTCCTAATGACAGGATGATTAGCTATCTCTTCTGGAACAGTCTCTAGAGAACTTTCAGCAATTATAAGATGAAGAACTTTCATAAGATCAGGATAGACGAGAGGTACTAATATGCCTAAGCTCTACATAATTGGCCTAGGAGTATATCCTGACTATCTCTCACTAAGAGGTATTGAGGTATTGAGGAAAGTGTCAAAAATATTTGTAGAACTTTACACATCACCAATACCATACGACACTCTTAAAAATATTTTAGAAAAATATGTGAAAGATATTCATGAGAAACTTGAAATACTCACAAGAAAAGATATAGAAGACGAAGATTGTAGGAAAATAATTAGAGAGTTAGAGAAAGGAGAAGATGTTGCATTACTTGTTCCTGGCGATCCAATGTTTGCTACAACTCACAGTATTGTGAGGATCATAGTTAAGAAGAGAGGATTTGAGAGTGAAGTTATTCATGGAGTTTCTATATTAAATGCTGTGATAAGTCTACTTGGCTTAAGTCCATATAGGTTTGGACCAGTAGCTACAATAGTGTACCCAAGACTAAATGTTCTTCCAGAGAGAGCTTACGATGTTACTTTAGAAAATCTTAAGAGAAGTCTTCACACGCTCTTACTATTAGACATAAGAGATGATGGAGGATTCATGACTGCGAGCGAAGCTATAGAAATTCTAAGAGTACTTGAAGGTAAGAGGAGAGAAGGAGTATTTATTGATGATAGAGTCATAATAGTGCTCGAGAGAGTAGGATTTCCAGATCAGAAAGTACATATATTAACTCTAGGAGAAGCTAGAGAAATCTCTTATGGAGAACCACCGCACAGTATAGTAGTTCCAGGAAGACTCAACCCTGTTGAACAAGATCTTCTTCATGTTGAGTTTGGAGCTGATTATGAGATTCTTCAGAAAGCTGGATTGCTTCTCTAGTACATGCAATCACACATGCTTGACACCTAGTACAAGATTGAAAATCTATAGATACACCATCTCCCGATATAGATATAGATTTACAATATATTTTAACACAGTTTCCACATCTATCACATAACTCTCTAACTATTCTTAAGTTCTTTGAAGAATCTCTAAATATTATTATAACCTTTACATCAGTTTCTAATAACTTCCTAACACTATCAACTATATGATTATTAATGTCTAGTATCATGAACTTAATGTTAAACATCTTTAACATGTTTACAATATTTAACATATCTTCAAGATTGTCTACCAATATTATGAACTTAGTACTCTTAAGCTCAGGAATATTATTTAAATTTGTTATCAACATTTTATAATCTGTTATACATATTATTAAGAAGTTTTTAGGTAATTTATCTTCAAACAGTTTTAAAGACTTTACACAGTTCTCAAGAACTATATCAACAGTATCAAATATGTTGACAGGTACTCTCGTGACAAGTCTCATATCGTACTTTCCTTTAGACGGTATAACAGGTACAAGGTAGCTTGAACATACTATGATATTCTTATCTCTATATATGTTTAGTAATGTATACAAAAGTGTTAGGAGAGGTCTCAAATATTTTGAACATTTTTCCCATATGTAGTTCATGTACTTTTCTAAGCATTTGTAAGCTATGTCGATACGTTCTCTTTTCACTGAGAGTTCTGTTACTTTTTTCGATGTTGAGATCACTATGTCAGATTCTTTGTTAACAATCTTTTTAAGTGAGGTAAGCGTGTATATCTTGGGTGATAGAATAGTGTAGTCGGGTACAATATCTCTAACTAGATCATGAAGCTGATAATCAATAACAATCCTCATAGGTGAACTACCATTAACAATTACCTCCATAACTTTCTCACGAATGTTAGATGAGTCCTCTCTAAGTATCAAGTGTCCTGTAATCCATGCATACTTTATCTTCCAATCTCTATAGAAGAGTCCTGACGACCTGTAATACTGTGCTGTATCATTATCTTCAATTTCTTTGAGCGAGTATAATGGTACTCTAACTAGTACGGGTTCCTCCAATGTCTCGCTTATGTCTATGCTTTTCTTAATGTCTCTCACTATTTCTATACCTCCTGACTCAATAATGAGTTGATCTTCAGGAACCTGATCTCTACAGTCCTCGTAATCTAGCACTAGTATAGATAAACCTCCTCTTATCACTAATCTTCTAAGATAGTTAATTAATCTACATAATGTGAATGTGTCAGTTATGAGCAATGTCCTCTGAAAAAGTGAGGTTGAAGATCTTACCATGCTTATAATTAGGTCACTATCTTCATATTCCTCTAGTGTATACGTGAGCAATACGTCTACATGTTTAGAGAGTACTCTCTTAACTAGGTCTAGTGTAGACGAGAGATCTACCTTGTCTAAATAAGATTCTATTCTTCTTGAAAGCTCTTGAGCTAGGTTTATGACCACTCTCGTTAATTACTTCTAAGATTTTTAATGTTGCTTGGAGAATTTCTCGCAGATGAGCTAAAGAAGAGGAACATTACTGATCTCCATGTTGATAAGAGAGTTTTAAGGAAGCTCGTAGAATCGAAAGTAGATTATCTTCAATGGTTAGCAGTTCTACTTTTACAGGGCAGAGCTAAAATTTGTATAGGAGAAGACAAGGACGGTGATGTAATATATGAACGTCTTGGAGTAAGATTATTACATGGAAGAGGGAATGTGATCTCAAGATTTTATGCTAAATGGAAAGATTCTGAATGTATTACAGAGTTAGAAGATATTTATAAGTCTCTTAGAAATTATGTGATTAATCTTAGAAAGAAATTGTTATTCATAATTGATTTATCGTTCTGGAATGAGCATACTGAGATAGAGAAGAAGGAGCTTATAGAACAGGTCATAATGTGTATAAAATTAATAAGATCTTACCTATATGATACCTGTCTCGTATTAACATCCTGTTGTGAAGATTTTCTTCAGTATTTCAATAAGTTAAATAGAAATATGTATCATGAGGTTGAGATGACCTCGCTAGACCTCAGAAAATATCTTAAGAACATTATTAAACATCATAGAATAGCTATGCTAGATCCCGAAGGAGATCACGTGCTCACTGAGGTAGATGCTAGATCGTATACTGCTTATATAATTGGTGGAATTATTGATAAAGAGAGAGTAGATAAATATGGTACATATAGACTATACAACTTATATAGGTTGTATGAGTTAAATATACCTAGATTTAAAATATGTTTAGACTGTTCTACGATAGGTGTTCCTGATAGAATTAATAGGATTGTTGAGATAATAATCAAATGCGTTCTTTATAGAAAAAGTATTAGAGATGCCATACTTGAAGCTCAATCTAAGAAGGATAGAATATATAGGTGGTATTATGAGATTCAGAAGAATTCTAAGAAAGTTGTTAAAGATGGTAAAGTTGTGAAACATCTAGTAAGTAGAGATCTTCTTAATAAGTTGATGAGTCTATACCCTATATCTGATAAAGATGTTAGTAGGATATTTAGATCTCTTAATGTTGAGGTAGTTGACTAGTTAGAATCTTATTAGAGTCTCATGCTCCTGAGAGTATGTGAAATATTTTAAACATGTCTTACGCGTAGTCTCATGAGTATGGAGCGATGTTGGCATGGTAGGGACGTTATTTCTATTCTTGATTTTGATCGTGAGTGTTTAGAGACGTTATTCAACCTGACTTTAGTAATGGAGAAGTACTCTCGTTCTCGTTTAAATATTCTTGAGGATAAGGTTCTAGCATTAGCATTTTTTGAACCAAGTACGAGAACTAGACTCAGTTTTGAGACTGCTATGAAGAGGCTTGGAGGTATGACAATAGGGTTCACAGGTGAGGAGGCTATATCTGTATCTAAGGGTGAGTCTATAGCTGACACCGTGAGGATGTTAGATTCTTATGCTGACGCCATAGTCATAAGACATAGCTTGGAGGGTGTTGCTAAGTATGCAGCAGAGATAGCTAACAATCCTGTAATAAATGCTGGAGATGGTACTCAGAATCATCCAACACAGGCAATGCTTGACCTATATACAATATGGAGAGAGCTTGGCGAGATTGATGGAATATGTATAGGAATATTAGGAGACTTAAAATATGCTAGAACAGTGAAATCACTAATAGAAGGCTTAACATTATTTAAACCATCGAAGATTTATCTAATATCTCCACCTGCATTAAGACCTAGGAAGGAGGTTCTCGCAGTATTAGACAAGGCAGGACTAAAGTACGAGCATGTTGAGAATATTGAAGAGGTCATAAGAGAGCTAGATGTTCTCTATGTTGTCAGGATACAGAAGGAGAGATTTCCTGATGTTGTAGAGTATGAACGTGTTAAGGGAAGTTACAGGATTACTGTTGATACTCTTAAAAATGCTAAAGATACCTTAATCATACTTCATCCATTACCTAGAGTTGATGAGATTGATCCACAGGTAGATAATACTAAGTATGCCAGATACTTTAAACAAGCAGCATATGGAGTACCTCTACGTATGGCTTTACTAACATTAATATTTGGGAGAGAAGACAAGGTCAAGTAATGATGGAGAAGGAGCTCATAATTAGGAAGATAAGGGATGGAATAGTTATAGATCATATTCCTGCTGGAAGAGCATTAACAGTACTGAAACTTCTAGGAATAACAGGAAAAGAAGGTCTCAGAGTAGCATTAGTGATGAACGTAGAGAGCAGGAAGCTTGGACTGAAAGATATTATAAAGATTGAAGGTAGAGAACTATCGAAAGATGAGCTATCAATTATAGCATTAGTAGCTCCAACAGCAACAATAAATATAATAAGAAATTACGAGGTTGTTCAGAAGTTTAAGGTTGAGATACCTGACGTAATAGAGGGTGCTCTAAAATGTATAAATAGTAAATGCATAACAAATAAACCTAGAGAACCAATAAAGACTCGATTCATAACAATATCAAAGGATCCACTAATGATAAAATGTGATTACTGTGGAACAGTATATACAGCACAAGATATCGAGAACATGTTATTAAGAAGCAGAGAATGAGAAGACTGAGAATATTACTCAAGTATGCTCATCCAGAGGTCACTCATAAGCTAGCTCACATAGCAATGAAATACTTAACACCAACACATGACTTATCTGAGCCTCATGTAGAGACTGAACTACTAGGTATAAAATTTAGATGCCCAGTAGGAGTTGGAGCTGGAATAGACAAGAATGGTGACCTTATAAGAACATTTCAAGCAACAGGAGCAGGATTTCATGTTATAGGATCAGTCTTATTAAGAAGACGTGAAGGCAATCCTCATCCAAGATTGTATAGATATCCTGAGAGACTCGCAATGATAAATGCTATGGGATTACCTTCAAAAGGTGTTAAATATGTTCTACAGAACATAAATAAGATTAATATAAAGACTAATCTGATAGTTAATATTGCAGGCTTCGATATAGGGGAGTTTGTCTCTCTCTGCAAGATATTTGATAAAGTAGATAAGGTGAAGGTTATAGAGTTGAACATAAGCTGTCCTCAGTATAGAGGTATAGATCTACATGAGCCTGATCTTTTAGAGAAGCTTTTAACAATGGTTAGAGAAGTAACATCTAAACCTTTACTAGTCAAGATTAGGCCTAGAAACATAGATATTAGGAAGATAGTTCATATATGTGAATCTTTCAAAAATGTTGGATTAACAATATCAAACTCTTTTCCTGTTAAGGCAAGTTTCTTATCCTCAGGTATTGGTGGTGTAAGTGGATTACCATTATACAAACTTGTCTGTAAGCTAATAAAACTGGTACGTGATATCAGTGATATAGATGTAGTAGCATGTGGAGGAGTATTCACGAGTAGACAAGTGATAGAGCTAATGAAGATGTTTAAGGTATCTCTAGTACAGGTTGTGACTGCGATAGCTTATGAAGGACCTTTCGCAATTATGAGGATTGTACGAGATCTAGAATCTCAGTATCAGTAGTATAATCATGGTTAATAATGCTGATAATGGTATAGAGCCGTATAAGACAGTTAGAGCACGCTTAACATATCTAGTATCTATTATCCTTATAGAGTATCCATAGCTTACGCCGACTATAGAACATACTAGGAGAACTGAGAAGCTTACTGGAATACCTAACAATGTTGCTACTTGAGCAGCAAGATAGGAGAATAACATTGCAGTTAAACAACCTGTCAACGTTAATGCATACACTCCAGCTAACTTACGGAGCGTCCTCTTTCCTGTTATGAATGTTCCTATCATTGATGCAACAATTATGAGGACTAGTGCTATGGTATCTCTCCCCTCTATAGACCATAAGTACCCTATGTTATTTGCTCCAAAGCTCATACATAAGAGAAATGATGCTACATATGAAGCAAGCCTATACACTGACGCCGTTAATGTAGGTCTTCTGCTACCAATCTTATGTAGAGTCTTTAAGAGGAGAGGAGATAATACCAATATTATTAATGATGATACAGTCCAGTAAGTTATTGCATAAAGTAGTTTAGGATCTCCATACGTTATTAAGCCGTAAGTCATTATGCTTGTGGAGAGTATGTACATTAGAGATACAGGAACCTTAAATAGTTCTCCTAATAGGACTAGAATCAACGTAACTGATAATGCAATGTTTAGAAAGCTTAATGGTACCGTGATAGGTACCATACGGTGGCTCTGCAGTACTAATCCAATTATGTAGCTAACATAAGCAAATATGGGAGCAGTTCTCTCATTAAGCATCCTAGTACTCACAAGAGGTCCAACACACACGGAGAGATTATTACTACTAATCAAGTATGTTAATAGGGTTACCAGGATCAAAGTTACTAGTGACCTCATCTAATCAGGAAATTGATATTAATAGGAGTAGTGTGAGCTCTGCAAGATCTCGTAACTTATCTACGACAGTATCCATCATATATGTTATCGATACTGCAGAATGAAATTCTACTAACGACATGTTGTCAGCATAGCTATATATGTTGTCTAGCATCCTCTCCTTCATCTCATCAACCTCTTCTTCAATCCTCTCGATCTCTATCATACGACTTCT
This sequence comes from Thermoproteota archaeon, assembly GCA_013153895.1. Taxonomy (GTDB): domain Archaea; phylum Thermoproteota; class Thermoprotei; order Thermoproteales; family Thermocladiaceae; genus JAADER01. The sequence goes on from JAADDN010000005.1 coordinate 20,182, forward strand.
AGACTCGCTAAGAGACCCATTTATAACAGTAGTGTATATGTCCTGAAGGTTCTTTATTGCTTGTGAAGCTTTTCTTCCTGCCTCAGTTATGTACATGTGCACCTTAGCTACTATGTCCCTATTCCTGGAGTATCTTACTAATCTCTCAAACTCTTTAGAGAGCACATAGATCTCGTCAAGAACATCATCTATCTTGTTAGCCATTATCTCGATAATATTTAAGGCATGTGCAGTCACAGCACCGCGAGAAAGAAGTTCAGAGATCTCTCTAGATATTTCATCACCTCTCTTCTCAAGCTCAGCTATCTTCTTTAGACATTGATTACCTAATCTACACTCTGGAGCTGTTAATATTTCGAGAGCTTTCATAGATAGTGATAGATGTTCTCTAAATTTGTCAAATATGATCTTCTCCTGACCTCTAATTATGTTAAGTATCTTATCTAGAATTCTCATCAAGGTAACATGTCTCTACAGGGTTATAATACTATTTGTGTTAGGAACCTGGAAGCATAGTATACAATGTCAATAACATGTTTGCTAGATCTTGCGCAGAATCTGCTAAATTATCTACAAGCTGTACTATCATCCTGACATGTAGAAGCTCGTGACAAGTAATCTCATTAGCCTTCCTAGATAATTCTAGAAGTATCTTATTCTTCAGAACATCAACATCATGCTCAATATTGTTAACCTTAGTTATATTATTAGTGAGATCATCAAGCTTCATAGACTCAGCTATGCTTGATCTCAACGTTCTCACAGCCTCCTCACAGAGTTGTAGAGTAGTGTTTAAATAAGATGCTAAACTACTCCAAACCTTACAGTGATTCTCAGGAAGTGCAAGATACCTCTCGATCTCTAACGTGAGAACGTTAACAGTATCTAACATATCATCAAGCTTGTTCATTAAAGTTGATAGTAGAGGTATAGATATTGGATGTAATGTTCCTGACTTTATTATAAGTGCCCAAGCCTCCTTCATAAGATCATCACCCTTCACTTCTAGACACTTAACCTTATAAACGACATCACCAATCTTATCACATAGTTCAGATCGAGTAGAACATTCATTAACGAAATTTCTAACTATCCTTATAGCCTCCTCCGTAAGAGAGAGGTGACTAGATAAACATTCGAGAATCTTCCTATCTAGTGCAAGCTTACCAACTAATCTTGCAAGTATGTTCCTCATCTCAGAGCTTCTCCCTCAAGTATAGTTCTATACTCTTCGCAGCTTTTAAACCAGTACCTACTGCCTGACCTATACTAGATGGACCAAGCACGACATCACCAGCAGCATAGATCTTCGGATTTCTTGTTCTAAAGTTCTCATCTACCTTTATCCTCCCCCTATCTATATCTATATTGAACATTGATGCAACCTTCTCATCAATTGGTGGTGTTGGTTCTTCACCTATAGCCTCTATAACGCTATCACACTCTATGATGATCCTATCCTTCTCATCTATCTGAAACCTATCACCTACACGCACCACTTTTCCTACTTCGATACCTGTAACTTTTCCTCTACTAGTGACTATTTTTGTAGGATTCCTCTCTTCATATAGCTCAATATTGTACTTACGTACTAGCTCTGAGAGCTCTCTATACGCTCTAGATTCTGATAACTTACGTCTATACACGAGAATAACCTTCTTACTCCTCAAGCATAGTTCTTCAACAACATCCACAGCTGTCCTACCAGCACCAACAACTACAACTCTATCACCAACGTCAGGTTCTTGAGACACATAGCCAAGCTCTCTCAATCTTATCTTAAAGATGTATTCAAGTGCTGGATATACTCCAGAACTGTCTTCTCCCTCTATTCCAAGCATTCTACTTCTCCAAGCACCTGTACATATCAGCAGAGCATCATACTTATCAACAAGCTCTCTAAAACTTACTACTCTACTTGCAAGTTCATCTCCCTCGCACTTTACATTACCTTCCTGAACTTTTATCCCAAGATTGAATACTACTCCCCTCTTCTCAAGCTCAATCCTCCTCTGTATGAGTCTCTTCTTTGGAACTCTTCTCTCAGGTATTGCAAACATCATCATTCCTCCAATCTCAGGAAGTCTATCATAGACATGTACTTCAATTCCTCTACTAGATAAGTAGTCAGCAGCTTGAAGACCTGCAGGACCTGACCCAAGTATGGCTACCTTACGACCTAGCTTCTCCATACTGTGAATACGTTCGAGCTCTAAAATTAATATAATCCGATGTAGCAATAACTCCAGAACCCTTTTCAACTCCAAGAAACCTCGCGATAGGTCCACATTTAGCTACTAGAAGAAACAGAATAGGGCATGAATGTTCTTCTCTACACCAGTCAATATATGCTTCCAGGTTAGCTATTCCCTTACTAATTATTACTGTACCAGGTTCATCAAACTCCTTCACAGCATAAAGTATTGGCGGACATCTTCCACATACCTCAATCATCTCAAACTTCATGTTAAGTCTCATTAACGTAGCTTCAACAATCTCTCTAGTAACATCTATCTCGTAGGGATACTCTCTAACTAGTAGTATTACATCATGATCTTTCTTCAACATATCTGCAAGAGCAATATCAAATATATGCTCTCCAGAGTTATCTAGGACATAGCATACTCTCCTACACTTCTTAAGTACATCTCTAACCTTAATATCACGTTCAAGAGTCTTAACGTCTCTCATCAATATGTTATACACATTTGAGAGGTCTGGTCTATAATCATGCATCTCAACATCTAGAAGATTAGCATTTACTGCGAATCTAATTGCATCATCTATACTTCTTATGCTCTCACGAACTACCTCGTAGATCTTCATAAATTTCTCACATATATTCAATTTCTCTTCTCTATGAGGATCCTCTTTACCTGAAAGTTTCACCACAAGATCGAAACTATGTATAAAAACGTTTGTTCTCTTCTCAAGATCGAGCTCTGATAACTCTCTTAGAAACCTCTTAACAATATCTGGACATAGACCACATGTCTTATATAGTTCTCTAAGTCTAGACTCCAGTAAGCATAGTAGACAGTTCAAGCTATCTAAAAACACTCTCGACCACTTAGAACCGCATTATTAAGCTTTTTAATCTGATCCTCACACATGTCCTGTGGGAAAGCTCCTAGTAAAAGTGCTAGGAGGTGCGGGAGAGGTAGGGAGAGCTGCAGTACTCGTGAAATCTCTAGAAAGTGGAACTGCTGTACTTCTTGACTATGGTGTGAACTTTGATGAACAAGATAGACCACTATTCCCACAACATGTGAGACCAAGAGACATAACATGTGTAGCACTCTCACACGCTCACCTAGATCACTGTGGATCACTACCAAGCTTGTTCGTAAGTTACGAGCTTGCACTCTATGCAACACCACTCACTATAGAGCTTAGTGACCTCTTAATAAAAGATCTTCTCAAACTTAGTGGATACTATCTACCATATGAGCATAGAGAGGTCTCAAAGATGCTTGAGTGTACAGTACCTGTAACATATGGAGAAGTTGTTGAGGTGACACGTGACCTAACGCTCACATTTCTCAATGCTGGACATGTACCAGGAAGCTCAATGATACTCATAGAGATGGATGGATGGAGAATACTATATACAGGAGACTTCAATCCAATGCCTACCTGCCTACTTAATGGTGCTGATCTCTCAAACATACCTAAAGATATTGATCTAGTAATAATGGAGGGAACATACGTGAATGGTACTCACCCACCAAGAGAGGTACTTGAGAGACAGCTAGTAGAGATAACACTTTCAGTACTTGAGGAAGGTGGATGCGTATTAATACCTAGCTTCACGGTAGGTAGATCACAGGAGGTGCTCTCAATACTTGTTAAATATGGTATCGATACTTACCCCATAATTGTTGATGGATTAGCAAGAATAGCTAACGAGATAATAGCAAGATACCCACACTACCTAAGAGACTACAAGCTGTACAAGAGAGCTATGGAGGTTGCTATAGAAGTTCCAAGTGAGTACTTTAGGAGAAATGTTGGTTCAGAACCATGCATAATAATATCACCAGCAGGAATGTTGAAAGGTGGAGCAGTGATACAGTACCTCAAGAAGCTATCTAAGAATCGTAAGAACGCTATCATACTACCAAGCTTTCAAGCACCAGGAACGCCAGGCTTTCAGATTCTGACGAGGGGCAAGGCCATAGTAGACAACAAGGAGATAAAAATAGATGCACAGATATACTGGCTCGACTTGAGCGCACACGCGGGAAGAAGAGAACTTGAAGAATTCATAAGAAGATTTGATACAAACACTAGAATAATCATGGTACATACAACACTACTAAATGCATTAAAGTTTGTAACAAGATTAAAACAGAAGTACGATATAGATAACGTGCTCGTACCACGAAACCTAGGCGAGACTCTAGTGCTCGAGAAAACGGCTTAAGTAAGTCCTCCTATAATTATAATCTAAGACTCATGTTAAAGAGGAAAGCAATATCGAACATTGTAGCAGTATCACTTCTCCTAGCAATAATGTTCGTAATATTGTCAATATTGTACATATATGTTTGGAAAAACATGTCAGCTACAACAACAGTACAGAAAGCAGCAAATATGCCACTAATAATAACAGGAATACATTACACAGTTGATGGTCTCATAATTGATGTTAGAGCAACAACAACTCCAGCATATGTAAAATACGTCTACATATTCACATATCCTAATAGAGCACTAGTAGACGTTATAACGCTTAACCCACCAGTATATGTACCACTTGGAAAAACAGTATCAATACTAATCAACATTGGATCAATATTAAACAAGATTGGATCTAAATATATAATTGTAGCAGTTGGTTCAGAAGCAGGAGCTACATTAGCAATGTATGGAACACCAATACCAATAAAACAGATACAGCAGTACTTATCTAAGAGCACAGAGTTCGTACTTCTAGCAGCAAGAACAGGAACAGGACTAGAAGTAGATCCATCATACATACATTTTGTGATCATTAACCCAGCATTAGATACATACAAGTTCTACTATATTGATGGATCAACAGTAGAGACAGCAAGTGGACAACTAACAATGTTAACCACAAATGTGCTATATCTAAATGAGACTACTCTCCAGCAGAGGTATGATCTAGGTCCTGTCGTAGTCTTCGTAGATCCATATAATGCAGCTAAGACCTATACTGTGACTATAGTAGACATATATGGTACACCTCACACATTCACGTTAACTAAACTTGTAAATGATCCCTCAGAAGTCGTAGCTGACTATCTAATATGTTGGGAGGACCTATGGTGGCCTGGTACTACAGCAAACTTAGACAACTATATAGATGAGGTAATTAGAGTAACAATATTCATAAATGGTACAGTAAGGATACAGCCTCTACATGGTTCAGGAGGATTCCTTCACATGTTCATGTTAGGATCATTAACTAAAGATCAGATACTAGCTGCAGTTAATGCATACGTAAACCTCAACTACTGTCTTAAGGGAACTCAGTACACGTTCATAGTCTTCGTCAAGCCTCATAACACGGAGTACTCTGCTACTGTAAGTGCACAATTATGGGATCCAAACACGTGTACTTACATAACTGTGCCTCCACTACCTGTGTTCTATAGGTTAGCTGGGTAAGAGTTATTAGAGACCGTTATCGGAAGTTAGATAATGATTGCTCGACGCAGAATAATCATAGTAATATCAATAATTGTGGCAACACTACTCATCTTAGGAGGGTACTTGACGTATCTACATAATGTTAAGAATGCTTATAGAGAACATACGTTAGTTGTCTTATGTGGAGCTGGCTTGATGAAGCCTATGAATGAGCTAGTAAAGATGTTCGAGAACAAGTATCATGTTAAGATAGAGGTAGACTATGGTGGAAGTGGTGAGCTATTTGCGAAGCTTGAGATGGGTATAGGAGACGTTTTTGTGCCTGGATCCTACTACTATATTAAGATAGCTCAGAAAAAGGGCCTAGTGATTCCGAACACGATAGTGAACATAACACTTCACATACCTGTGATAGCAGTACCAGCAGGCAATCCAGCTCACATACGTTCGCTAAAGGACCTTCTTAGACCTGGAGTACGCATAGCTATAGGTAATCCTAATGCTTGTGCTATAGGTAGGGTAACCATAAAGATATTTAAGAAGAATGGACTCTACAGTCTCTTCCTAGAGAAATTGAAACATGGCGAGATCGTTGAAGCACCAACAGTAAATCAGCTTCTACTATACGTAGTGACAGGTCAGGTAGATGCTGCAATAATATGGGAAGATCTAGCAACATGGCCTCAGTCAAGAGGAAAGATAGAGATCATACATATACCAGCAAAAGAAAACATTATAAAGACGATAGCTGCTGCAGTAACAATATATGCTGAGAAGAATGGAAACTTGAAAATTGCTGAGGAATTTGTAAGATTCATAAGCAGTTCTGAAGGATTAAAGATCTGGGAGAAGTGGGGTTTCAGACCATGCAGATAGGATTTAAACATCTATGCATAATGATAGCTATCGTAATAGCACTAATACTATTCTCATCATTCCTATGCTTAATTGTTCTACCATCACCTAAAGAGATTATAGAATCATTAAGAAGTAGCGAGATGATGTTCTCTCTCAAGTTAACGTTAATATCAGCACTCATATCAACAATACTGGTGATGATAGTTGGAACACCAGCAGCATATGCATTAGCTAGATTCTCCTTTCCTGGAAAGAAGATAATAATGACCATACTTGACCTACCAATAGCAATGCCTGAAGTCGTTCTTGGACTAGCTCTACTACTTCTCTTTGGAAAAACTCCTCTAGGAACGTTTCTCAAATATCTTGGAATAAGGGTAGTATTCACCAAGATTGGTGTTGTAGTAGCAGAGTTCTTTACAGCTCTACCATATGCTATGAGAACTCTCTACTCTACATTTGAGACCATAAGCGCTCGATATGAGCTAGTTGCAAGAAGCTTAGGATATGGAGCATTTGAAACTTTTATGAAGATTACTCTACCTATGGCGAGAAGCGGTATCATAGCTGCACTAGTAATAGCATTTGCGAGAAGCGTAGGAACATTTGGAACAGTGCTCATACTTGCGGGAGGCACGTACATGGTTACTGAGACTCTACCAGTGACTCTGTACCTGAACATGTCATATGGTAACCTAGGAATGGCAATAACGAGTGGTCTACTACTACTAGGAGTATCATTCATCACAATATACATGGTAGAGAGACTTGGAGGAAGAACATGAAGAGCATCCTTCTAGTCAAGGATCTACACGTAGATCTAGGAGAGTTCAAGATTGAGGACATAACGTTCACAGTAGATAGAGGAGACTATGTATGTGTGATAGGTCCAACAGGTTCAGGAAAGACCATACTCATAGAAACTATAGCAGGTCTCTATAAACCAAAGAGAGGATCAATAATCTTAGATGGTGAAGATATAACAGATCTACCACCTGAGAAGAGAAATATTGGAATAGTATATCAAGACTATGCATTATTCCCACATATGACAGTGTTTGACAATATAGCATTTGGCCTAAAGAAGAGAATAAGCAAGAAGAGTGAGATAATTAGAGAAGTGAAGACGATAGCTCAAAAATTAGGAATAGAACATATTCTTCATAGAAGACCAACTACTTTAAGCGGAGGAGAACAACAGAGAGTAGCATTAGCAAGAGCTCTCGTTGTCAGACCAAAATTATTGTTAATGGATGAACCTTTCAGTGCACTAGACTTCAAAACTAGATCGAGATTAAGAAAGCTAGTTAGAGACGTAGTCTCCGAATATAATACGACAGTCATACATGTTACTCACGATTTTGAAGATGTGTGGAGTCTAGCTAACAAGGTAATGGTGATGTATAGAGGAAGAATATTACAGTACGATACTGTTGAGGAGGTCTTTAATAGACCTTGTTCTGATTTTGTTGCAGATTTCATAGATATTAATGTTATGGAAGGTGTAGTCACATGTAGTAATGATAAAACTATAGTAAGAATAGGGGATCTAGAGATAATGAGTAAGGACAAAGTTTATGAAGGAAGTAGAGTTAAAGTATTTATAAGACCTGAACGTGTATTAATTCTCAAGTATAGACCTGATAAAAAGTTTGAAAACATATTAGAAGGATTTGTGGAGAATATTGAGAATAGAGGAAGCATGATCTATGTATGGGCAAGAGTTAACAATATTCTCATGAAGTGTGCATTTACGCCCAATATTTTGAATATTGTTGATTTCAGGATAGGTGATAAAGTTTACCTATGTTTTAGAAGCGATGATGTGAGGCTGTTTGTCTTCTCTTAAGCTTTCTCTAGCTCTCTTCATCACTTCTGATGCATATTGTATAGCTCTCTCTATAAGATCTCTATAGTTTCCTAGATAGTTCTCAGGTCTTATCATCTCTATCTCCTCTCTAGTAAGAATCTTACTTATCTCCTCATCTTCGAGAAGTGCTTCCTGTAGAGACTTCCCCTCTATGTACTTTCTCGTTATCTTTCTAAGCATCTCATGAGCTTTTCTTCTAGGTACTCCCTTCTTAATTAGAATATTCATCACCATCTCTGTGAGAGTAAAGTTTTTCAAAAGTTCAAGATTCTTCCTAATATTTTTCTCATTTATTGCAAGATTCTTCAATACCTTAATCATAGATATCAACATCTCGTCCAGTATCAGGAAGGCATGAGGTATGAGTATTCTCTCACAGCTGCTATTGGTCAAGTCTCTCTCATGCCAGAGTGGTATGTTCTCTAGTGCAGGTATTACGAGTCCTCTCAACATTTTTGCAAGTCCAGAAACTTTTTCTGATGTTACAGGATTAGCTTTATGAGGCATTGCTGAACTCCCAACTCTCTCAAAAGCTTCATACATCTCTCCTATCTCAGGTCTCGATAACTCTCTTATCTCGAGTGCAAGCCTATCAAGCTGTGAACCTATGATAGCTATTGCAGATATCAGGAAAGCAAAACCATCTCTCGGAGCTACTTGTGTAGATATTGCATGAGGCTCTAGACCAAGCTTCTCTAGAGTCCTTCTTTCAACCTCTAGACCTTTCCCTTCCCAAGCAGCCATGGTTCCAACAGCTCCAGAGATCTTTCCACGTACTACCATTCTCTCAGCATACATGAGTATCTCTAATCCTCTAGAGATCTCATACACGTAATTAGCAAATTTGAAGCCTAGAGTTATTGGAAGAGCGTGCTGTCCATGAGTTCTACCGATCATGACTAGGTCTGAGTACTTTCTAGCCTTATCAATCAACTCTTCTAAAAGCTCTATTACACGCCTCTTTATTATTCTTAATGCATCTCTTATAAGTAATGCCCATGTTGTATCAACTATATCGTAGCTTGTTGCACCATAATGAACAAATCTACATCCTGACTTCTCCTCTAGTAGGAAGGCTAGTCCAGCTATATCATGCCCTATCTTTCTCTCCATCTCATATACTTCTTCTGGTTTTACTTCAACATTTTTGACCTTCTCGCAGCATCCTTTTTCTGCTATTCCAAGCTCCTCTAGAGTACATACTAGCGCTCTTTCAACTTCAACGTACTTTCTCACTATATTTTCAACTCTAAATATGTTACGCATCTCCTCTGAGCCGTAACGCCAGTCTAGTGGACATACGTAGTCCATATCTCGTCTAGACGTTGAGCATGTACTTATCGTTTAATTACTAAATTAAAAAGAGAAAGAGATATGTAACATACTAATCAAAAAGTAGACCTTGACATAGTTCAACGGTTAAATATAGTTTAAGAAGAGATACTCACGGAAGAATCATGTACAGTTGCACAGAACTCAAGACCCCAGACCTACCTAACTCCGCTCGATACATCATTACGTACCTCAAGTATAAGCATCTCGTCGAATGCGTTGACTCCGTAACATTTAGAGAATTAGTAGAAGGTACAGGTCTGTCCCCTAGAACCGTTAGAAAAGCAATATCCATGCTTCGTGATCTAGGTCTCATAAGAATAGTCAGAGATGTATCTCATGGTAGAAGACACCTCTATCAGCTCAACTTTAAGAAATTAAGATCATTTGATGGAAATGGTGAGAGATCTGTTAACGCAGGAATATACTTGATAGATGTTGGGATAGGCTTAAGAAAGTTCATGAACCCTAAAGCTCTATCGGTACTATTCAATAGTGAGGTAGTGTTCCACACAGATAATGTTCCAGATCAAGTTCTAGATCTTGTACCTGAAGGTACAGAAATATATCATGTATCTAAGCTTCAGAAGATGCTTCAGTCGATAGATGGTAAAGTTGCAACTATACTCATAGATGGTATATTAGATGAGGAGTATGCTAGAAGAATACCGGAGCTAGTTAAGTCAGTGTCAATAATAACATGTACATCACCTATCACATATGCTGCTGAGCTTCTAAGATGTGGTAGATCTTGTAGAGTAATATTTAGGAGGACCCCAATACAGCTTCAGATACTATCAAGAAGACCTCTACGTCAGATTAATGGTGAGATCATAAAATGTATAAAAGTAGAGTTATGTGGACCTAATAATGATAAGATATGTATTGAGGAGTGCTCTGTAGATCAATGTTTTACGTGTAATGACAATGTTGCTTACGTAATCTACGTGAGACCCTCATGAGATCATTATTTTACGAACTTTACATATCTGACAGATCTCTAATATTTTAGGAAATATTTCTTAAGTTCTCTACATACTTATTCTAGGGAGATCGTGCCTGCAACAGTTGTAGTAGGTGGAGCATTTGGAGACGAAGGTAAAGGTAAGGTTGTTGCTTATCTAGCACTTGCAGACAAGCCCGCTGGAGCTGTGAGAACAGGAGCCATAAATGCTGGTCATACGGTAGTACATAAGGGAAGGATGTGGAAGCTCAGAATTGTTCCTTCAGCCTTCTTATCAGAGAACACTAAGCTATTTATTGCACCTGGAGCATTAACTAGAATAGACGTGTTTCTAAAAGAGGTTGAAGAGACAGGCGTTGAAGGTAGGATAATGATAGATGAGAAGACTGGAATAATAGAGGATAAGCACGTGAAGATGGAGAGAGAGAACGAGTATCTCATGAAGGTCATCGGATCAACAGGGCAGGGAGTTGGTGCAGCAATGGTTGAGAGAGTTCTAAGAGTTCTAAAACTTGCAAGAGACTTTCCTGAGCTTAAGAGATATGTTGGAGATACAGTAGCAATAGTGAACGATCTTCTTGATAAAGGTGAGATAGTTCTCGTAGAAGGTACTCAAGGAACATTCCTAAGCCTCTATCATGGAACATATCCATACGTTACATCTAGAGATGTCACAGCATCAGCTGTACTGAGCGAGGCAGGTATAGGACCTAGAAAAGTTGGAGACATAATACTCGTATTTAAAGCATATTGGACAAGAGTAGGAGCAGGAGAGCTGCCAGGAGAGCTACCACCAGAGGAGGCAGCAAAGAGAGGATGGGTAGAATATGGAACAGTTACAGGAAGACCGAGGAGAGTAGCACCATTTAACGTAGAGTGGGCTAAGAGAGCAATAATGTTAAACACACCTACACAGATAGCAATAACGAAGATAGATGCATTATTCCCAGAAGCTAAAGGTAAACGTAGATGGGAGGATCTACCAGTAGAGGCTAGAAGATGGATAGAGGACCTAGAAGACAAGTTGAAAGTTCCCATAACTCTGATAGGCACAGGAGAGGACGCCGAGGACATGGTAGATAGGAGAAGAGAGATATTCGGAAAATAGTATTCAACCTGCATGGAACATGCACATACTCTTTTAATAATTCTTACATCATTACTAGACTAGGAGATGGCATTAACAGTATTAAGAGGCTCAGCAAAGACCTGCATACCCGTAGAACGTTTCATAGAGGTCTTGAGAGATCATGGTATTGACTGCTCTATGATAGGTAACGTCATAATATGCGTAGGAGAGAACATATTCCTCTGGAGCTCAGGTATAGAGAGAACCTTAGAAGAGAGTAAGATCATTCCCGTTTTAGAGGATGGTCATGCAAAGATAATGCATTTAATAACAAACCTCATAGAATCTGTAGATAAAAGAGATCATCTATCAAATATAAAGACTGTGAAAGAGATGATAAGCTACTGTACAAGCAATGTAGAGAGCGCACTTCTGTTAGATATTGCATTAAAAGAGCTTGAAGATTCTCTTAAATCTAGCTTAAACTCATGTATAATACTTCAGAGAACAGATAACAACTTTTTAAGAATATTAGTTAAGAAGTGTTGTAGAGTTAAGAGAGTTGAGTTCTTACTAGTACTCGACTTAAAGAATAAAGATAATTCTAAAATGATATTAGACAAAATTTCTAACATTTTTAGAGATCTTGGTATTAAAGATATAAGATTCTTGAGAATTAAAGCAGAACTGTAGCTTTTACACATATAGGAAACCTTAATATTTAGCTAGTGCGAGTTTTCTTCATGGTCGATTAGGTGAAGTATGATGTAGTTATAGTAGGCGCAGGACCTGCCGGTCTCTTCGCAGCTTATGAGCTATGTACGAATCTTGAGAAGTCTTCTAGAAAGTTATCGATACTGCTCATAGATAAGGGAAGAAGAGCACTTGAGAGACAGTGTTATCTGAAGATTAAGGGTAAATGTATGAAGTGTAGGCCCTGTAACATAATGTGTGGTATTGGTGGTGCAGGTACTCTAAGTAGTGGAACTATAAATCTTAGACCTGACATAGGAGGAGATCTTCATGAGCTTATTGGTAGCTGGGATGTTGCTGAGAAACTTGTATACTATGTTGACTCAATATTTGTGAAATTTGGTGCACCTGATAGAGTATTTGACCCCAGCTGTGAAGAATTTAGAGAACTTCAGAGGAGGTTCGTTAAGGTTGGTGCTCAGCTCGTAAGAATAAGACAGAGACATATAGGTACTGACAATACTCCCAAGATAATAGAGAACATGACCAGATACATAGAGTCTCATGACGTTAAGATAGCTACCTTAACAGAGGTGTTTGATGTAGAGAAGAGAGGAGATACAATAATAGTGAAGACTAGCAGAGGTGATGTAGAGTGTAATGTTGTTCTCATGGCTCCAGGTAGGTCAGGTGCTGAGTGGTTTAAGGAGGTTGCTAAGAAGCTTGGAATACAGCTTGAGCCTAATCCTCTAGACATTGGTGTTCGTGTTGAAGTACCATACTACGTAATGGAGCCTCTAACAAAGTTCTTCTTTGACCCGAAGATAATAATATATACTAAGACCTATGATGATAAGGTTAGAACATTCTGCACAAATCCTGGAGGTTTCGTCATAAGAGAGAACTATGATGATGGTACTGTAGGAGTTAACGGTGAGACATATACAGACAGGAAGTCAAAGAACACAAACTTCGCTCTCTTAGTCAGCTTAAGATTAACAGATCCTCTAAGTGATACTATTGAGTATGGTAAAGCTATTGCGAGAATGGTCACCAAGCTTGGTGATGGTAGACCAATAATACAGAGGCTAGGGGACTTGAGAGTAGGTAGAAGATCTACCTGGGATAGAATACGTAGAAGCATAGTAGAACCAACATTGAAGGAGGTCGCTCCAGGAGATATAGCTCTAGCACTTCCTCATAGAGTAGTGACAGATCTCTTAGAAGCCTTAGATAGGATCGATGAGGTTATTCCAGGAGTAGCATCAAGCCATACTCTTCTCTATGCACCAGAGATAAAGTATTACAGTATGAGAGCAGTAGTAAACAGGTTTATGGAGACTACTGTAGAAAACATATTTGCTGCAGGTGATGGTGCTGGATTATCGAGAGGAATAAATATTGCAGCTGCTACAGGAATAATAGCGGCATGGGGAATATTGAACAAGTTTGGTATTGAGATTACAAATCCACTATACGATGAATATGAGAAGGTAACTGCAGGAGTAGAGAGGACTTAAAAATACCCTCAGAAACTATCACACGCCATGCCAAGCTCTAGACCACCAACGGGACCAACAAACGAGAGATTGAGAATGTTAATTCGATTTCTCAGAAAAGCATCTAAAGAGAACAAAGCAAAGATATGGAGATACGTAGCTGAGCTACTTGAGAAGCCTAGGAGGAAGAGGATCGAGGTCAATGTTGGAAAACTTGAGAGACTCTGCACAGATGGTGACGTAGTAGTAATACCAGGAAAGTTGCTGGGAGACGGCGTCTTAACTAAGAAGATAACTGTTGCAGCATACGCATTCTCTAAGTCAGCATATGAGAAAGTTCTTCGTGCTGGTGGTAGACCAATATCAATACCTGACCTAGTTCGAGAGAATCCTAAAGGAAGTAACGTTAAAATAATAATATAAAATTCACTTAAAGTAGTGACAATTATATACGTGATAGCGGGCGCAGTAGCCGTAATAGTAGGTGGATTACTCTTTACTAGATCTATAGAGTATCTCGCTTCTAGATTTGGATTAACAACATCATTAGTAGGTGCAGTTATATCACCAATACTCACATCCCTACCTGAATTAACAGTCATAGTTGTAGCTCTCATACATGGCGGCTTATCAGGAAGTGAGATAAGTATAGGCACTGTCATAGGAGAGCCTTTCATGGCTTCTACAATAATATATCCGATGCTCATAATAGTTGCATTATTCTCATATTTTAGAGGTAGAAGAGAGAGACCATATTTGTCTCCAGGTAAAGAAGTAGTAATACCCTTCATAGTTTTCACAGTACTTTTCCCATTTGTGCTCATACCTCACTATATTAGATCGTTATTCATGAGATATATTATTGGTACCTTCCTAATATCATCATACGTTACCTATGTCATAGTGATGTCTAGAAGAGGAATGCTTCTCGAACATGAGGAGCATAGTTCAGTAGTATTTAATAGATTTCTTAAGAATGTCTCACTTGCAGCATTTCTACAATTAGCATTATCAGTGATCTTAATATACTTTGGATCTGAGCTTCTAGTTAATGGTGTAATATTTTTATCTAAAATGTTTAGAATAGATCCTCAACTACTATCTATAGTCATAGTTCCCTCAGTATCTGCCCTGCCTGAGTCTGTGGTTGGTCTTCACTGGGCCTATGAGGGGAAGGATACTCTAGCTATAGAGTCAATAGTTGGTGAGAAGGTTCTATACTCAACATTTTATCCAGGTATGACTTTAATGATTACTGACTGGGTTCTTAAGGTTAGTGCAATCTTCTGTGTACTAGTTACCGTTCTTGTATCATTAGCAATGATATACTACGTATACAAGGGAAGGATAGGTTATGAGATAGCTGGTATTGGTCTTGCTGGTTACGTGATCTATGTTCTTCTCATGGTTCACGTTCTCTCTATATGAGTATCATAGTGCTTAAATATCATGTAGATGAGACATGTGTCTGCTAGATGGAGAGGGAACTATTAAAGAAATTGAAAGCAAGAGCAGTAGTTCTAGCTGAAGGAAAGTTCGGAGACTTGACAGGTAAGACCTGTAACATATTAGTCATGTACAGTGGATGGAGGAGGGTGACTGTGTTATCAGTAATTGACTCAAGATATGCTGGAATGGATGCTGGAGAAGTATTGAAGATCGGTAAGCTAGGGATACCAGTAGTATCGACATTAAGAGAAGCCTTGAAGATTTGTGATCCTGATACTCTCATTGTTGGTATATCTCCTGTAGGTGGAAGATTACCTGAACACTATAGGAAGATCATAATTGAAGCAATAGACCATGGATTAAACATTTGGAGTGGTCTTCATATTTTTCTAAGTGATGATCCTGAGATCTCGAAGTTAGCTGAGTCTCGTGGAGTATCGATAATAGATTTCAGGAAGCCTCCAAGAGACTTGAGGATATGGTCAGGACAGATCTATAATACTAAAACTGTTAGGATACTTGTAGCTGGGACAGACTGCTCAGTTGGGAAGAATGTTACATCTATAGAGCTTGTGAGAGAGCTTGAGAGGAGAGGTCTCAAGGTTGGGCTGGTAGGGACAGGTCAGACAATGCTCATGGTGGGAGCAGATGCAGGAACAGTAGTGGACGCTGTTCCTGCAGACTTCGTTCCTGGAGAAGTAGAGAGGCACATAGTTGAGCTAGATAAAGAGAACATGGATGTAATAATAATAGAAGGACAAGCATCACTACTACATCCAGCGTACTCTCAAGTAACCTTAGGAATATACTACGGCTCCATGCCTCATGGAGTAGTACTATGTCATGATCCATGGAGAACATATAGAGAAAGTTTTGAACATTTAAAAATTAGAGTACCAAGCATAGAGGAGGAGATTAATGCTGCAAAAGCACATATAAGCAACATAAAGTTCATAGCAATATCAATCATGGGTAGAGGTAGAACAAGAAACGAGATTGAAGAAACTTGTAGAATGATAGAGGAGAAGTATCAGATACCTGCGGCAGACCCTAGACTAGACATAGGCAAGATCGCTGACAAGGTTGAGGAGCTAATTAGATCTCTAACCTGACACCTAGACCTGGCTCTGATGGCAAAATAATTCTATCTTGATCATATGTTACACCACCACTAACCTTCACATCTATGGACTCTATAAGCAGAGGAGAATCTAGGTCAACATAATCTACATCACATGCAGCAGCTATACATGCAGCAGCAGTTATAGACACCTGCGTCTCAAGCATACACCCAATCATAACTTTTAACCCAAGCTCCCTAGCTAATCTACATGCTTGAAAACCATCGATAACACTTCCAAACTTCATCAGCTTCATATTAATACCATCACAAGCACCTCTACACCACACGTATGATATATCTCTAATACTCATAACAGACTCATCAAGTATAATAGGAAGACTAGTCCTCTCCCTCAATATCCTCAACTCATCAATCATCATTCTAGGAAGAGGTTGCTCAATAATTTCCACATTATCGTAACTCTCTAACACTTTTACAAACCTTATAGCAGTCTTAAGATCTCTCCAACCTTGATTTGCATCTATCCTCACTCTTATCCTACTAGGAATATTATCAAGTAATATTCTTATTCTCTCAAGATCTCTCTCGGGTTCTCCAAGCTTCACCTTCAGTATTCTGAATCCTCTCGAAATGTATTCTTTAGCTTCCTCAATCATGTTATACGGATCTCCAAGACTTACAGTAATATCTGTAATAAGATCCTTTTTCTCAGATCCAAAGAATCTCCATAATGGTAATCCAATCTCTCTACAAGATAGATCTAGAAATGCCATTTCTATACCTGTTAAAGCATCTTTAGGACTCTTAACATAAGTCTCAAATATCTTCCTAACCTTACATAGATCAAGACCTGTCAGCTCCTGTTTTATAGCATGCTCGAGAAATAGTTCAATTCCATCAATTATGGATGATAATGATGAACCTACAACTGCCCTAGATGGTGATGATTCTCCATAACCAATATTACCTTTCTTATCTATTACACATATATATACAATATTCTCAACTTCACGTTCACCGAGAGCAGTTCTGAAGGTTCTTCTTAACTTAACGCAAGCTTTTTTAACTCTTATCTCAGATATAGGATAGGACATAAATTATTCTAACAATTTCAAGTATATAAGTGATGAGGGTGCGGTCAGTGGACCCGCCTCAGATAGGTGAAGAAGCTAGACTACGCTGAACAACTATATTAACAGACACTCACAAGAGTTCTCTATAATACTTCTAGGAGCATTAAAGAACCTTAAGACAAGTCTCATCTGTCTTCTACTAAATATTAGTATTCTGTTATCACCAAGATATGAACTACATGCTTGAGATAATGGACAAGTTATTAGACCTTTAACAGGACAGTAATCATCTCTTGCTTTAACATCATCATTAAATATGCAGAATCTTCTACCAATCATTGATAAATATATTGATAACGCTATCTGACTCATATTTAACGAGTCTCTTAACATTCCAAAAACATCTATACACTTTCTTCTCAATACATCCCAGATAGTTTTAAAAGGTTCATCAGGAGCTAACTTCGCACATACTGGTAATATTCTAACAATATACTTGCTCTCTCCAGCATATCTATTCAATACTTCTCTCACAGGTACTATAATACCCATTCTTAGAAACACTTTAATTATGTGAATATCTATGTGAGGAGGAACCTTCTCTATTGATGCAAGCTCCAACTCTGTACCTCTAAGTACTCTATCGAGAACATATACAAACATCTGCGAGATCCTATCCTTCAATCCTATCCTCCTAGCCTCATCAAATATCTTTACACAGTTACGAGATGTTATGAGTATGTCACTCACCTTTTTTGCATCATCCTTGATCTTCTCTCTATCTTTAATAGATAGTTTTGTACTTAATTCAGATTTTATGTTATCTAGAGTAATATTATGTTCCTCTATGTCTGAAATCTTATTAATGACGTAGAACAGTTCCAGCATGTTACACATAAGCTCTCTCACTCCTCCTCTACGTATCATTTCTCGTACTTCTTCCTTAAAACTGTCAATTATCGATTTAATTAGTCTAGCCTCATTTGAAAATGGTAATAAAACTTCAAATATAAGCTTATCTTCACTATCTGCTACATCCTTCCTAATTATTTCACATAGTTTACTTATCTTATCCTCATCTATCCTGAACGCATTTATCAGCATAGTATCAACGTACGGTAAATAAGTTAGCTACTTATAATCTCTAGCATGTGTTGGGCTGTTCCAGGAATCGTGGTTGAGATTGATAGAGAGAACAATATTGCAACAGTAGATTTTGGAGGTGTACAGAGGCAAGTTATTATTGCTGTTGAGGACATAAATGTGGGAGATATAGTCCTAGTACATGCTGGATTAATAATCTCTAAATTAGATGAGAAGGAGCTTGAAGAATATAGGAAGCTCATTGAAGAGTTTGAGAGAGCTATTGAATCTCAAGAAGAGCATATGCGTCAAGAGTATTTAATCGAAAGCTCTTAATGGAGTTACAGTTGAGTACTGCTGCTTCTCTTAGAGATGTATCTTTCAGAATTAGCTTTCCATCCCTATACTCTATCATTATTATGTCCTTAATAATCTCCTCTTTTCCATCTTTCACTATTCTAACAGTTAAGATACACATCTGCTAGTTACCTCACTAAGCATCTTATCTACAAGCTTCTTAACGTTTTCATAAGCTACCGAGCTCTCAAGCTTTGATCCTAGTAGACATGATTGAAAAATCTTCTCATCATATGGTATCACTATGTCTGGCGTTAATCCCTCTTTCTGAAATAGTTCTCTAACAGTATTCTCAATTTCTTTAGGAACCTTGTTAACTATTATATAGAACCTCTTACCTAGCTTATCAGCAACCTTCTTAAGATTCTTCACAATATTTATGCTCTCTCTAGTAGGATCAGCCACGGCTATAATAGCATCAGCATACTCTTCAACTCCTCTACCTACATGCTCAACACCTGCATCTGTATCAACTATGATTACCTCCCTATCATCAAGCTTAAGATTCTTTAAAAGAGTTCTAGTAAATATGTTTAGAGGACAAGCACAACCTTCACCTAGCTCTCTTATCTTACCAACAACTAGTATTCCTATACCATCATCAGTATACGATATGTATGGTCTCTCTATCTCAGAAACCTTGAAAGTTCTCTTAGAGATCTCTCCTATAGCCTTCACAAGCCTATCCTCACCATCTCTGAGAGCTTGCATTACTCCTCTCCTACCACCAAAATAGTCTGCTAATGTTCTAGGTTTCTCTGCTCCTGCTAAGACTGGTAGAAGCTCGTTAGATTCATCCATATCTATGATATATGGTCTATAACCCTTCTCCCTAAATGCACGTGCAAGAAGGATACTTATCACAGTCTTTCCTGAACCTCCTTTACCACATACCATTACTCTCATAAATGTTGAGTAGTGATATTGTTTAGAAGTATTTAAAGATTCTTCACTATTGAAGAATGTTTTTAGAATCTGTACTTCTTACCCTCCATTATAAGTCCTAGAACCCTATCCGTCTTCTCTATAGAGGTCCACTTATCAGCAAGCTTGAACATTGCTCTCAAAGCATCAATGTTTTCTGGAATAACTATGCTCTCCTGATGAATACCCATCATTAGGTAGACTTCTCTTCCATCTATTACTGTTATAGATCCCTCAAATATGCAGTTCTCCATAACATCGTTTCTGTATCTTCCCATGTCTCTAGCCCACTCAATTATGTGAGCAAGACTATCCATTCTCTTTCCATGAGGTATCAACATTATTCTAGGAGTCTCTGACAATATTCTTATAATATCTTCTCTCGTTACTTGACTCTCAAGCTCTATGTTTACCATATGCATGTGCATTATTGTTACAGGTACAGCAACAGCCATCGTAACAATATCTATCTCTGGTATAACAGTCTTCACGTCTGGACCATGATGACTTGGCACTGTTACTGGATCTGGAACAACATCGTTTATAGGTCCTCTCTTATGCTCCTTAGGATCAGCACCTCTCCTGACAAGGCACACTCTAACTCTCCTTATCTTTAGACCATGTAATAGAAATGCTGAGAGTAGTCTACAGAGTCCAGTAGTATTACAGCTCACTACTCTAACATATCTTGCACCTATAGCTTTCTCATAATTTGCGAGAGAGCTAAAACTTACATCTGCTACATCAGCCTTCTCTCCACCCTGAAATATTGCTGGCTTGTTCTTAGGTAGGTAATACTTCTCTTTCATTTCCTTACCAACTTTTGCTGGTGTTGCATCAACTATGACGTCAGATTTCTCAACAAGCTCATCTATCGTTCCAGCTACAGGTATTCCAAGCTTCTCAAAATCTTTCAACTTCTCCGGATATGTATATACTTTATATCCCTTCTTCACTGCGATCTCAGCCTCATAGTCTGGCGTGGTCTTAGCTACACCAACAAGCTCGAACTCATCAGGAAACTTCACTACAGCATCAGCAATTCTTTTACCAATCGTTCCATATCCAACTACACCTACCTTAATGGGCATAGTTATCTCACCTTCCTAGTATTTTGCTGTTTTACCCGGTTCAACAGTTTTTGAGAATAGTTCTCTAGATTTTGCTAAAGCTACAAGACCAGGAAGCTCCTCGCCAGCTAACGTGTACAGGAATGCTCTTCCTCCAGTTGATACATGACTAATCTTATCTAGGAGACCTAGCTTTCTAGCAATCATCACAGTATGACCACCACCTATAGCAGTGAACTTACATTTCGATATCATTGTCATAAGTATCTCAACTGTTCCTTTAGCAAACTCCTCATTCTCTATCCATCCTACAGGTCCAGTCATGATCACATTCTCATACTGTGCTACAAGGTCTTTATAGAGGTCGAGAGTCTTTGGACCTATGTCAACAATCTCATCATTAACGTTCTTCACATCTACTACATGTGAAGTACCGTCTTTCCTAAGGACAACATGGTCTAGTGGAGTAATTATTCTATCAGAATACTTGTCTAGAAGTTTTCTAGCAGTCTCAACCTGCTCCTGAAGTTTCTTGCTCTCAATGAACTCCTTAATCCATCCTGATGCACCATGTTTAGCAGCAGTGAAGACAGTACTAACTAGACCACCTGTAACGATCTTATCAGCAATATTTCTCTCCAAGATCTTAGCAATAACTTTCACTGTGTCGGGGATCTTAGAGCCTCCAGCAATTATGAGAGTATTACGAGGATCTGACTGAAGAACGTACTTGAGAGCATCAATCTCTTTCTGAAGTATAAGCCCCATACAGCTTGGAAGCTTACATGTGAAACCTACTATGCTTGCATGTGATCTATGGATTGCAGCAAAGGCATCAAGAATGAACTCGTCAAAGAGATTCCAAAGCTTTCTTACGAGATATGAGTTACTATGCTCTTCAGGACTTCTCTCGAGAGTCTCCTCACTGAGAAATCTGACATTCTCGAGCATAAGTATCTCACCATTCTTGAGCTTCCTTATCTCTTCTCGAGCAGCAGGACCAATTATATCATCGATGAACTTGACCTCTTGACCAACATATCGTGACATGACTTTTGAGTGAGCTTCAAGTGATGAGAACTCTTTATCTCCAGGTCTACCTTGGTGAGCTATTATTACTACTGCACAATCTAGATCAACTAGCTTACGTATAGTCTGAGCATGAGCATATATTCTAAAGTCATCTAGTATCTGACTCTTAGACTTATCTAAGGGAACATTTATGTCAACTCTCACTAGTACCTTCTTTCCTTCGTGTTTCAAGTCCTCGAACCTGGGTACCTTAGATACGAGCTCGAGAAACTTCGCAACTTCCACATGATATCTAGATTTAGAGAAAATATTTAAAAGTATTATTACACTACATTTTTCGCTCTATCTCAATAGTAACCCACATAACCTATATAGACATGACCTAGGCCTATATAGGTTACGTAGCTACGTGCTGACGCTCTGTAGTATAACGTAGCTACCTAGAAGTCTCACATAGCTACATTTACTCTCAAACTCTCTAATTAAGTCATCATCTATAGAACCCTCATACTCAAGGTAGAAATAGTAGCTCCAAGGCATCTTGCGAAGAGGTCTTGAGTATATCATTGTCAGGTTTATACGTCTCTTAGCAAAACACTCTAAAGCATTGTATAAAGCTCCTGGAACATGTTTAACTGTGAATATTATTCCAGTTCTATCACCATGAGTGAACATTATTCTCGATACTATGATGAACCTCGTATAACTTTCAAAATCTTCAACATGTTCTAAAAGTATTTTCAATCCTCTCATCTTTGCGCCAAGCTTAGATGCAAGACATCCACATTTACGACCATTCTTAACTAGATCTAGAGATCTTGATGTAGATTCTGTAAATATTATCTCCTTAACGTTCCTTAACCTCCTATTAACAAAGAACTTACATTGCGCGAGAGCGTAAGGCTGAGCATAGAGAACCTCTACATCTTCTAGTTTCTCTACGTCCTCACTAACTACTAGGCACATATTTATCCTCTTCTCAATACAGAGATTAACATATAGGTTAGACAATGTTTCTAAAGTATCGAGAGTCTCGTGAACTATGCCTTCAAGACTGTTCTCGAATGGTACTATCCCAAGCTCGACATCACCTCTACTTACAGCTTTCAAGACGTCGCTTATCCTGTCATATGACACATATGTGACATGTTGACCAAAAAGTTCTAGAGCTACCTCATGAGTGAACGTTCCTTCAGGACCTAGAAATCCTATCTTGACATCACCTGATACTGATAAGGGAAGTAAAGATGAGAGTAAGATTCTGCTCTCTTTACTTAATCCTCTAGCTAAGTCTGATAATAGTTTAACAGCATCTACTATCGTTAGACCCTCCATAATGTTTCTAATCTTCTCACGTAGGTCTTGCACACTTCTTTCTATCTCTCCAAGCTTATTCACTATCTCCTTCAGAATTGGCTGTACATGCTCACCAATAATGTAAGATTAAGAAGATAGTATTAAGCTATTACCCTCTTCACCTCTCAATTAAGTAATGAAGAACAACACAGTTACCACACTCACATATTACTACATCCTTCAACAAGAATCTAGGGCACTCACTAGTATCTTTATAACCATCGCCATTAAATATTGAAACACCACTCCCAAACACGTATGGTGTAACAGTCACATATATCTCATCTACTAGACCCTCTCTCAGAAGATTAATGTTCAAATTACCACCACCTTCAACAAGAAGCTTTCTTACACCATACCTAGAGTATAAGATCTCTAGAGCAGCTTTAAGATCAACCTTCTCATGACCAACAACTTCAACATTAACTCCAAGATCCTTCAACTCCCTAATCTTACCAGGATCTGCTCTCTCAGAAGTGAATACTATAGTAGGAATCTCTCTAGCAGTCCTAAACAATCTCAGACTAGTTCTACAGGATAGTCTACCATCAACTACTACCCTGATAGGCTGCCTTTTAGTAGGAACAAGTCTCACAGTTAGCATAGGATCATCAATCTCAGCTGTTCTAGCACCTATCATGACAGCATCACACTCAGCTCTATGCATGTGAAGTCTCTTCAGATCATATTCACAGGATAATCTAGAGAACCCAGTAGAGCTAGCTATCCTCCCATCTATCGTACATGCAGATACAATACGAACCCAAGGTCTCATCTTCTAAACTGAGCTAATAATTTAAGAGCTGCAAGCTTATATAAGCCTACCGTTGGAATAGCTGTTAAACAATTCCTAAAATAATTCCCATATACAACTAGACCCCTATCAATATTAAGTATTAACAATATCGCTAACACATCCTCCTCACCATCAACAACAATTAACACATTCCTACCCTTATCAACAAGCTTAACAGCAGTCTCAATTGAATCAAAACTTCTATCACTAATAGTAGAAGGTTCATTATGAAGTCTTATAATATCTTTAAAAAGTACTGAAATAGCTGAGAGAGTATCAATCTTCTTTTCTCGAAGAGTCTTATTATCAATAATAGCAATATTAGGAACTCTCCAATACTTTATAACATTGAGAGTAACTACATCACCAACTGTGGCTAAGGTTCTTAAGTTAAGAGATTCAAAAGCTATTCTGAGCTTTCTAATACTTTTCGGAACATCATCAAATATACATATACCTATTGGCTCTCTTAGGAGCTTTACAGCTGTGTTCAACAACCTGAAAGCCACATGTAACAGTATAACACTACTTAAATACTATTACTCTAGATATGAGCAGAGTATTAATATACCTCGACTATGGTCCCTCAAGAGAGCTAGTAACCAGAATAGAAAGGTATCTAGAGCTCCTAGAGAAAGATAATAAGGCACTAATATCAACTTTACCATATATAGTAGACTTAGACGAAGAAACTAAAAAGAAAATTATAATTAAACTAGCAGAGATATGGGCTAGAATAACAGCATCAACTAGATTAGCAGAGTCTACGGTATCAATAATATATCAATACATTACTAGATCAATAAACGATAAAACATTAATGTTAAATATAGTGAAGGAAATATCGAAAATAGAACAGATAGAGGATCTATTAATAATGAATACATTACTAAAGATAGGAACAGGAAAAGCTCTTCCAGATCTCGGACTGATAGCATTATATGAGGATCCTTTATCAATAGAGCAAGGTCGTAGGGTTGGTAGGATTGAAATATCTAACATATTAGTAAGAAAGATGGTATCTCTTCAATATGAATCTAGAATAATGAAAACTATAAGAAAACTAGAACTTGAAATTGTACTATGTAGGAAAAAGTTTAAGAGTTATGATAATATTAAAATAATTGATTGGAGATGCCTTGGAATATATCCATATAGTGGTTATACTAGAAGTATCAGTAGTGAAGGTATTGAGCTTGCAGAACCTGTTCTCTGTGCCTATCTTAGACATAATGTTGACATTAGTACTATAGTTGGTGAACGTAGTAGTTGTAAGGTGATTATATCACATTATAGGATACCTAAGATATCTCTAGACTATGAATGTATTAATAATATTCTTCATGATCGAAGTTTTAAATATCATATTCTATGTTTACCTTCTTCTATGACCTTGAGAGATCGTGATATTGTTGTTAATTTTTTGAAAAGTATTGGGATTGATGTTCATAAGGTTCTTGATGTTCCTGTTGATGTTCTTCTTGACTTGTTTCCCTTCTGTAACACTTGACTTGATCTAATATAAATATCTCCTGAGAATGATTATACTAGAGGATGAGTGGGAGAGCTCCGAAAGTTTCGGGAAAGTATTTCACCTTCCTATCAACAGGCTCGTACGTTATAGGAATAGAAGATGATGATATACTGATAGGAGAGGAGGCTCTAGATAAAGTTCTAAACTACATTTCTAAGAAGTTTGTAGCAAAGTGTGACAAGTGTGGTCGACTGGTATCTATAAATTCTATAGGACTTCTAAAAATTATTGATGGTAGAGTAAGAACAATATTATGTAGAGACTGTGTT
>JAADDN010000022.1 GCA_013153895.1 Thermoproteota archaeon
CAGTAGACTCTAGTGGGTGTGTATAATATACATTACTACCATCAGCCAAAGTTTCATAGAATGCTACAGTTCTACCATATACAAACACATTATAAGATAGAGCGTTATATCTTGCATTTGTAGCATTCGTAGCAATCATAGTAAATTCACCAACTCTTTCAGCTGTTTGCAGTGTCACATTTTGGTCTACACCATTTAGCTTTAATCCTCTACCGAAGTAGAGTTGTCCTTGATACTCTGTACTACTAGCCTTATTATCTAACATTCTAGTACCCTCTTCATTGATACTTGTACTCCAAGCATAATCTAGTATAGGCAATTCTCCTTTATAAGAGAAACCTCCACCAACTAAAGGGGGATTAACTATACCTCTCCATCTCCATTCATTTTCAGGATACCTATCAGCACTAGTATACCTAGGCTTCATCTCTATTACTTTAGACATAAGTCACATCTCCTACCATCTTGCTCTCTTTCTCCTTACATCTATATGAGTAAAAGTCTTATAGTTACCAATACCATATTTATTAGGATACTTCTCATTAAGGTACTTAAACACTTCATTAGGAGGTACAGCTAATGTAATATCTGCTGCTATACCTAACTTATGTTTACTATTAGGTTTACCTCCTACTTCCTTATTATGCTTACTACATCTACATCCTGAATTGATATGTACTTGGGAATTAAAGTGTTCTCTTACATCTTCTAGTACCTCAATAAGCTCACAGTCCATTACAGCATACCCACATCCACATCTACAAGCAAACTCTTCTCGTTTAAAATGCCTCATCATAGTACTCCTTTTAAATGTAATAATAGTAGAGTAAAGATACCTGCACCTAATATCCACATAGTCCTTACTCTAGTATTAGTATCAGATACATCTTCTCTTGAAGCGTAATGTTTAGCCTCTGTTTGACTTTCTACAATAGCTTGTAGTATCTTATTCTTCTCCTCCATATCCTTAGCTATATAGCTCTCAATCTTATTAAGATGTCCTTCAATCTTTTTGAAGTCTTCTTTGTAATCTACAGAGAAACTATCCCATTTACTCTCTAGGATAGCTACTCTAAGCTCTAGTTGCTCAATACTATCTCCCATACACTACCCTTTCTTCATCTCTTTAAGGTTGTTACTCCAATGAACACTAAAACTAGCTGTTATAATAGCAATAAACGCATAAGAGATAGTCTCGAATAGTGTATTGATAGCGTGAACAAACTCTTCTGTAATAATAGTGTCTCCAATATGTAATGCACTAGAGGTAATAATTACTAGCATAATAAAAACAAAGAAGATGTACATATTGGTTACTTTTCTACTAATCTCAAGCCTCATCTGCCCATTAGGGTCAATAGCCTTAAGCACCATACTCTTAGCTTCTGCTTCTTCCTTTACTGTGTCAATCATCTCAGTAGCAATAGTAGATAGTGTACTATCCTTACCACCACTAAATAATGAACCTACAAAACCTGTAATAGCTGATAATACTGCCATTAAACTGTCTCCTCTCTTTCTTTCTCTAACAATCCCATAACTCTTGCTTGTAAATTTTGTAATGGTTGCGACTCTACTACATCAGCAGTAATCTCATTCTGTTTCAAGAACCCATTAATAGCATTAAGAGTACCACTAGATAACTCTGCTCTTTCTTCAATAGCATCTTTAAGTGTCTCTCCATAATACTCAGCTATAAGTGCATGAAGTTCATTTAACTTACTAATACTTGCTTTTTTACTCATATACTTGTCTCCATTAAACATATATAGCTCTCAGACTCATTTTAAGGTACCTAGAAGGCACGATAATCCTTCACAGGATGAAATACCTTAGGTAACACTTTAGAGCCGTATAGAGCAAATATACGCTATTTCTCTATCTTAGTTCTTTCTCTAAAATAGGATTATAAACTTGATTTAATTGCCATAAGTTAGCAAATGGAAGATACTGTTGTGCTAGTTTAACACCATCATAACTATCAAAACTACCATCATACATACCTTTCATAGCTCTATGTAGAGCATCAAACCTACTAGCACTCACTCCTCCTATTGCAGTATAAGCTGTCTCAGGGTAGCTTCTACCTGGCATAGGAATACCTGCAAAGGCTAATCCTTTACTTAATACATCAGGAGCAAAGCCAAACTGTCCTGTCTTACTCACCATCAATACTGCTAAGTTAGTTAAGGCTTCTTCATCAAAGGTACCATGTTCATCTATGATATCATACTTAGCATCTCTCTCATCAATAATACCTGCTGCTATTAATGCTTGTTCTCTAACATAGTAGAAACTAGCTGTAATACCCATAGAAGTCATAATACCTACATAGAACCTAGCCGATTGTTCGCTTAGCCCTGCTAGTAACAGCCTTTCGTGTGCTACTACAGGGAATGTCATAAATTGAAACATTAGCTGTCCTAGAGGGTTATCAGTAGTCATTACTTTTGGTAACAGAGTCTTATCTCCTCTGATAATAGCATCCTCCATAACCCTAGTAAGTCCTTCTTGTATCTTCTGTGTTCTCTTAGGATTATCCCAATTCTTAAAGTTAAAGTCTATAAGTACTCCATTCTCTATCTTAACTGGTTGCTTAGCTAACCACAATAAGTCACTTTCATCTAAACCATATCTAGCTAACTGCTTCATATAGTACTCGTCTATATGTCCTGTCTCAGCTAACTTAGTAGCTCTCTTGAACATATCTACTGTTCCTGCACCTACAGCTACTATCTCTTCAATAGCAGTAATAGGACCTAACCCACTCCATTTAGTCATAGTAGTACTAAGACTTCCTAATGCTCTATCAGCTCTGTTAGCTATCACTACACCATCTACATCATCTAATCTACTTAATACTCTCATATTATAGTAATCTGCTGCTGCTCCAATAGCCATAGCATCCTCTACCCATCTAAGGTCTCCCTTACCTATCTTTCTAAGGTCTTTGATAGCCTTTAAAGCAGGTTTAATGTGCATAAGAGTATTCTTTAATCCTGTCTTAGCTGCAACATTACCAAAATCTGTTAATGCAGTAATACCAAAACCTCCTCCAAAAGTAACATAATTAAGTGCTTTAAGAATACGCTTACCTGTTTCTGCCCAACCATTAGGTTTCTTAGGTAGTCCATGTGTTCCTAGAACTTGAGTAAATAAAGTGTCAAAGTCTTCTGCTAACTCTGCTATCTCACTTGTACTTAGTCCTAGTTCTTTAGCCTCTTTCATAGCAGGTTCTAAGTAAGCTTTATGTACCTCTGTTAAGTCTGA